>NZ_DATJPM010000074.1 GCF_035506375.1 Methanocella sp. | reverse complement strand
GACATTAATAAAACGAGTAAGGCTCCCGAGAGAGCCGAACGCGACGAAAAGAAAGTTATGATTATTTCTTACTCTTGGACTTCACGCCGAGCACGTTCTTCTTGGAACGGGTAAGGATGCGGCGGACAAAGCCCTTGGAGTCGTATCTCTGGCCGGGTCCCGGCTTGCCCGCGACGGAGTCGCCCTTAGGAACAAGGCGCATCTGACCCTTGCGGCCGCGGATCTGGACCCATTCAACGCTTCCAGTCTTTCCCATGCTGAATCACCGCCTTGACATAGCACATACTCGTATTAATACGTTGCGGCGATTTACACCACCGGGCCACAGTCAGTAGTTCCGTATTTGCAATATAATCGTTTGTCGTTGTTTTCGCTTTTCGCTGATTTGTTCTGTTTTTTATTTGTGACTCACGTACAGCCCTTCGGTTTTTAAACACGAAGACGAGAAACAAATCAGCGAACGATGCTTATAGCATAAGCGGCAGAAAAAACAAGCACGGAACTACTGTCTGTGAGTCTCCCGTGTGCTCCGTGCCCCTGTGGTTAAGGACACTCAAAGACGGCATAACGGAAAAGCGAAACTAAAAATTATTATCACCCTAAAAACGCGTAAGAGGCATTAATTTTTAATCATTTTAAAATTTTATAATAATCTAAGGTTTATCAGCCACTAAGATTATTAAAAAATGAATTGGTGCAGCTTGGTGTAAACTCCGTGCCGCCTGGTGATATATAAAAAAATTGGTGCGGCCTGGTGTTATCCTGGTGTGGTTGAAATAAGAGTGCTTATTAGCGGCACCAAGTTTACACCAGGCTCACCAAAATATAATATCATCACCAGGCAGCACCAATATTTAAAAATAAACTTAGAGTCCCCCAAGGCTGAATAAGTCTATATTTTAGAGTGGCTTAAATAAAAAAGGATTAGTGGGCTTTGGTAAACTGCTCGAGCAGCTCCTTAGCCCTGTCCGCCCGGACCTTCTTCTCCTTCACCATCGCCTCGGCTACCTTATCGATGAGGTCCCCGACCGCTCCGGCCTGGATGGCCACGTTGCGGGAGTGCAGCTGCATATGGCCGCGCTGGATGCCCTCGGTGGCGAGCGCCCTCAGCGCCGCGAAGTTCTGGGCCAGGCCCACCGCGGCCATGACCTCGCCCAATTCAGAGGCCGTCTTGACGCCCAGGATCTTCACGTTCGCCTTCGCCGTGGGGTGCGATGCGGTTGCGCCTCCCACGAGACCCACGGCCAGCGGGAGCTCGATCGTGCCCACCAGGTCGCCGTCGGCGTTCTTCTCGTAAATAGACAAAGGCTTGTAAGTGCCCGAAATTGATGCATAGGCGTGCGCCCCGGCCTCGATGGCCCGGGTGTCGTTGCCCGTTGCCAGCGTAACGGCGCTGATGCCGTTCATGATACCCTTGTTGTGGGTGGCCGCCCGGTACGGGTCCACGAGCGCGAACTCGTACGCCTTTACGATGGCGTCCACGACGTCCTCGCCGCCGATGGCCTCCTTCGAGAACACGGCGCGGGCCCGCATGAGCCGCCTATCCGCTAAGTTCGAGATGATACGCAAATACACTTTGCCGCCGGTGATCTTCTCCAGGTACGGGCCGACGGTCTCCGCCATGGTGTTCACGGCGTTCGCGCCCATGGCGTCCCGGCAGTCGACGATCAAATGGACGATCAGCATCGTGTCGCCGGGCTTGTTCGGGACCTCCTTGACGTAGGCTTCCACGTCCTTGCAGCCGCCGCCGAACTTCACTAAAATCGGGTCCACGGCGTTGGCCATGTCCACGATGCTGCCCTTCTCGCTCAGCACGGAGAACCTGGCACTGTAAGGGTCCTTGATGCCGGTGACCTGGATGAGGCCGCGCATGACGGGGCCGGTGCTGCTGGTCCTGAAGCCGCCCTTCTCCCGGGCCATCTTGGCCGCGTTTGATGCGGCCGCGATGACGGACGGCTCCTCGATGGCCATGGGGACCAGGTAGTCCTTCCCGTTAACGAGGAAATTCACGGCCACGCCCAGCGGAACGGGCATGACGCCGATGACGTTCTCGACCATGCGGTCGACCTGCTCCTGCTTCAGGGCGCCCGTGTTACCTAAGGTCGCGGCCTCCTCATCCGAAAGGCCCGCATACTGTTTCACTGCGCCAAGCCGCTCCTGCGGAAGTAACTTATAAAAGCCAGATATCTTTGAAGTCTTTTCCATCTCGAAGTCTCCATTACGGTAAAGGAAGCATGGGCCTCAATAGTTAAAAACCTAATCGTAGCGCGATACCTAGATGCTGGATAAGGTCAAAACGTTCTCTGATGCTCGAGAAAGAGGCAGTAAACCGTTTTGTCATGGCGAAGAGCCACCTGCTGTCAGGCACGAAGCTGGACAGCGCCGGAGCCGTACTGCGTGACCTAGCGGCCCTGGACGCCAACAACCTGGACGACGCCTACTACAGCATGTACCTCCGGGTGAAGCGCTTCGATGTCGAGGCATTCGAAAAAGGCCTGTACCGGGGAAATAGCATGGCCCGGGTGAAGGGGCTCAAGAACTACATGCAGATCGTGCCTCAGGAGTGCTTGCCAGCGGTCTTTACGCTCTCGAAAAAAGACCGCGAGGCGGCTGCCCGTAACCTGCTGAGCACATGGGGCATCCCGGATGACGAGTACCGAAAGGTCGGCAGTAAGCTCCTGGAAGAGCTGGACGCGAAGGAGAAGACGCTCGTTCAGCTAAAGAAAGGTCTCACGACCGTATCGCGGGAGATCGTCAAAAAGCGCAAGGAGAAAGCCATGAACGTCTCGGTCATCGCCCAGGCCATGCAGGATAGGTGGATACTGCTCCGGGGCGGTATAGGCATTCGCCCGGGAGAGAATCCGGGCCGGTTTTCCGCCTTCAAGAACCGCTTCAACCTGAAGCTGGACATGGACGTTAACGAGGCGCTCTCGCTGCTGGCGAAAAGGTACGTGAAGACCTGCGGGCCGGTGGGCGCCGAAGACCTGGCCTGGTGGGCGGGCGTCACGGTGAATGAGGCGTCGAGGGCACTCGGCTCGCTCGATAACGTCGAGACCGTGGAGATCGAGGGGGCCGGGGGCCGGTACTTCATCGACAAAAGGGACATCGGCCTCATTGGCGAAGCGTTCAAAGAGCCGTCCGTGCTCTTCCTTCCCCGGGACGACCCTTACGTGAAGGCATACTATAACGATGCGCGCTTCGTGCCCGGGGGCCGCGATATCATGACGAAGTTCGGGGAGTCGAAGAGCGTCGTCCTGGTCAATGGCACAGCATGGGGTACGTGGAGCCTGGAAATAGACCACATGTCTGATGTTTGCCGTATCGAGTGGTTCGGTGGCCACCCAGAAGTCCCGGAGGAACTGGCCGAGGCCGCAGCGCAGGACGCGGGCAGGTTCTATACCGGCGGCACGGTCGAGGTCAGGCCTAATACATAAGGTTTAAATATTGTACGTGTCATTAACATACGGTGCACTTATGCTAGCGTGGGATCGTTTTATTGGCCGGCGTGGCCTTTTTCTATGATGATCTTAGCCCCATGGCAAAAAGTACCGTATCCGATTTATCGATAGTTTTTCATCATTCTAGCGCAGGCGAGGAATAGACGTGATACAGGAAGAGAAAGAGCAGTATAATGGCAAGGCGATCGAGGCTCAGGTAGACCAGTTCTGGAACTCGACCGATGCATATCATAAGACCAGGGCGCTGAGGAAAGGCAACAAGAAGTTCTATTTCGTGGACGGCCCGCCCTACACGACGGGGCGCATCCATCTCGGCACGGCCTGGAACAAGATCATCAAGGACTCCGTTCTCCGCTATCGCAGCATGAACGGCTTCGATCTGATGGACAGGGCCGGCTGGGATATGCATGGCCTCCCCATCGAGGTCAAGGTGGAAAGCCTGCTGGGCTTCAAGACAAAGAAGGACATCGAGAACTTCGGCGTGGCCAGGTTCACCGAGGAGTGCAAGACCTTCGCCATCAAGAATATGCACGAAATGACGGGCCAGTTCAAGAAGCTCGGCGTATGGATGGACTGGGACGACCCGTACATGACGCTCAAGAACGAGTACATCGAGGCGGCCTGGTGGACGATAAAAAAAGCCCATGAGAAAAAGCTCCTCGAGCGCGGGCTCCGGAACGTCAACTGGTGCCCCCGCTGCGAGACGGCCATCGCCGACTCCGAGGTCGAGTACGCGGACCGGATGGACGACTCCATCTACGTTAAATTCCCCCTCAAGGACCAGGAAGGCTTTTTAGTCATATGGACGACCACGCCCTGGACCATCCCCGCCAACATGGCCGTCGCCGTAAACAAGGATTTCACGTACGCCCAGGTCTATGCGCTCCCCGGGCCAGTGCTGGAGGATGCCTCGCGGGCCGCCGGCCTGGACCCCGCCACTCTCGTTGACAGGCACTCCGACGGCACGCCCAGGCCCATGCGCTTCGCCGACAAAGTGGCAAAAATGAAAGAGGCGATAGGCGCTGCAAAACTCGACGCGCTCTACGCGGAGCACGGCGAGAGGCTCATCATGATGGAGGGCCTCATCGAGGGCGTCATGAAGCTCGGCCGCTACGGCGACTATCGCGTTTTGAAGACCATGCAGGGCGAAGAGCTCAAAGGCCGACGGTATAAACACCCGCTGGAAGACCTCGTCCCCTGCCAGAAGGACACTGAGCATAAGGTGTACCTGGCCGACTTCGTCGTGGGCGAGAACACGGGCCTGGTGCACATCGCCCCGGGTCACGGCTTAGACGATTTCGAGCTGGGCATGAAGGAGGGCATACCTGTTTTCTGCCCGGTGAAGCCCAACGGCGCCTTCGCGCCGGAGGCGGGCGCCTATGCGGGCATGAACATCCGGGACGCCAACTCCAGGATCCTGGACGACCTGCGCGCCAGGGGACTGCTGCTCGGGGCCACGGAGATCACCCACCGCTACGGCCATTGCTGGCGGTGCAAGACGCCCATTATTTTCATGACCACTGACCAGTGGTTCATCGCCGTAAGTAAAATAAAAGAGCCCATGCTCGCCGAGGTGAGCCGGGTGAGCTGGTACCCGTCCTGGGCAGGCTCCTCGCGGTTCTACGACTGGGTGAGCGGCGCCCGCGACTGGTGCATATCCCGGCAGCGCTACTGGGGCATACCCATTCCCATCTGGAAGTGCGAGAAGTGCGGCAGCATCGACGTGATCGGTACGAAGGAGGAGCTGGAGCACAAGACCGGCGTAAGGATGGAAGATCTACACCGTCCATTCGTCGATAGCGTGTTCATGGAGTGCGAGTGCGGAGGCCGCATGAAGCGCGTCGAGGACATCTTCGACGTCTGGTTCGACTCGGCCGTGGCGTCCTGGGCCACGCTCAGGTTCCCCCAGCGGAAGGACCTCATGGACTGGTGGCCGGCCGACTTCATCGTCGAGGGCCACGACCAGACCCGGGGCTGGTTCTACTCACAATTAGGCGCCGGCATGGTGGGCTTCGGCAAAGCGCCATACAACTCGGTCTGCATGCACGGCTTTACTTTAGATGACCAGGGCCGCAAGATGTCCAAGAGTTTAGGAAATGTTGTCGCCCCCGAGGAAGTGCTGGAAAAGTTCGGCGCCGATGCGCTCAGGCTTTACGTGCTATCGCAAAGCGCCCCGTGGGAAGACCTGAGCTTCTCCTGGGAAGAGTGCGGCAACGTGTACCGGACGCTCAACATCTTCTGGAACGTCTACCGGTTCCCCCTGCCATACATGGTGCTCGATACGTTCGACCCGGTAAAGACGACCTACGATTCCGTTAAGGGCCATCTCCGGGTCGAGGACCGCTGGATCATGTCGAGGCTTCAGGCCGTCATAAAAGAAGTGAACGACGGCATGGCCGGCTATGAGCTGCACCGCTCCACCAGGGCGCTCATCGGCTTCATCCTCGACGACCTCTCCAGATGGTACGTCCAGCTCTCCCGGGAGCGGACGTGGGTCGAGGCCGACGACCCGGACAAGCTCGCGGCCTACTGGGTCCTGTACCATGCCCTCTCGACGACTGTGAAGCTCATGGCGCCGTTCACGCCTTACGTTGCAGAGCGCATGTACCAGAACCTGGTGAGGAACTCGGAGCCTTCCGCCTGGGAGTCGGTTCACATGTGCGACTGGCCGGCGGTGAACACGGGCCTGCTGGACGAGCAGCTTAACAAAGACATGGACGTGGCCCGGAAGATCGTGGAGGCCTCGTCCAACGCCCGCCAGAAGGCAAAGCGGAAACTCCGGTGGCCCGTGAAGAAGATCACGGTCTCCCCGGACAGCGAGGAGACATCGACCGCCGTCCGGGACCTCACGAACGTCGTCCGTGAGCAGACCAACGCCAAGGAGATCGTTTTACTGGGCGTCGGCGCGGTTAATCCGGATTTGGGCGTCGAGGTCGTGCCAAACCCCAAGGTCATCGGCCCCGCTTTCAAGGGCGAGGCCGGCAAGGTCATCGCCACGTTAAAGTCGGCCGACGGCCGGGTCGTGAAGTCCTCGGTCGAGAAGAATGGCAGGTTCGTGCTGACGCTGGCCGGCGGCGAAGTCGATGTAACGCCCGAAATGGTGAGCTTCCGGGACGTCATCCCCGAAACTCTGGCCATGGGCGAGTTCCCCGGAGGCAAGCTCTACGTGGACGTCGAGCTCACGCCGGAACTGGAGGCGGAAGGATATACGCGGGAACTCATCCGCCGCATCCAGGACATGAGAAAAGACATGAAGCTGAACGTCGAGGACAGGATCAAGGTCGAAGCATACGTCGGGGACGACCGCGTGAAAGGCCTGGTCGCCGGCATGAAGGGCCTTATCATGAACGAGGTCCGGGCTTCAGGCCTGGAATTCAAGGACGATAAGAGCGTATCGGGTACCCTCGTGAAGGAATGGGATGTCGAGGGCATTCCGATGAGCATAGGCATCGAGAAAGTATGAAGTTCGAGGAGTGGGAGCCCTACTATCGGGCCATACTGGATGATTTCGGGTGGACCCCCGAAGGGGACGAGGAGGCAGCCCGGCTGCTCTCCTCCATGCTGCCGGAGGACACGCCCTGCCTGGATAAAGTGAAAGAGCTCATCCACGGCAAGGACATCATCGTCTGCGGCAAGGCGCCTTCGCTCCAGGAGGACATGGCGAATGTGGACTGGTGGTATAAGTATACCGTGATCGCCGCCGACGGCGCAGTGTCCACTTTGCTAGACCAGGGCATCGTGCCAGATATCGTAGTCTCCGATCTCGACGGTAAGCACGAGGACCTCCTTGAAGCAGACTCCCTGGGCTCCATCATACTGGCCCACGCCCACGCCGACAACGCAGAAGCAGTCAGGTCCCTGGTCCCGAAGCTTAAGCATGTAGCTGGCACTACCCAGGCAAGGCCGTTAAAGAACGTCTACAACTTCGGCGGGTTCTCGGACGGCGACAGGTGCGTGTTTTTAGCGAAGGAGTTCGGGGCGAAGAGTATAAAAATAATAGGCTTCGACCTGGACGATACGAAGGTCACGCCTAAAAAGCTTAAAAAATTAAAGTGGGCCAGGAAACTTCTGGGCGTCCTGGGCATCAGGCTCTGATTTTAAGGCATCTTCGCCACTAAGGACGCGTATAAGGCACCGCCTATGGCGGCCAGGATGACGACGACGATCACCCATACGGGCATGCACAGGCAGGATATCATGCCGCTTCCCATGGAGCCCACCATGCTCGATGGAACGCCGTAATCCGTCAGGCTGGAGTACACGCCTCCCATGATCAAGGGCCTTATAAAAGCGATGACGATCCGTACGACACCATCGATGATCCCCGCAACGAGGCCCGCGGCGGCGGCCGTTAGTGCCGCATTGCTGAGGTTATTTAGCAAGGGCCTGGCATACTTTACGGCTAGCGCGCCCGTGCCTGCCGCGATAACGACCTCCGCCAGGAACAAAAGGCACGATATGCCTCCCACTGCCAGCGAGATGCCCGCACGATACCCTGTCCCATAATTTATCCAGTCGACGGCAAGGGATAATATTGAGCATATGACGAGCAAAATACCGCCAATTACGCCTGCTTTAATTGCGTGATTGTATTTTTCCTCCATATAAAACACCTAACCCAATATACGCATTGAATATAATAAATAATTGTCTAAACGCTTGAGTAACTAAAACGTGCTCTTAAAAACAAGAAAAATAATAGGGCTTACAGGTAGCCCTTTTTCTTGAGCACTTCCGCATTCAGGATGCTGGCGCCCGCGGCGCCCCTGACCGTGTTGTGCCCAATGCACACGTACTGTATGGCGTTGTCCGGTCCCGCCCTGATTCGGCCCACGGACACGCTCATGCCCCTTCCCTGGTTCCGGTCCAGCCTGGGCTGCGGCCTGTCCGGCTCATCTCTTACGATGATGGCCTTCTTCGGCGACGTGGGCAGGTCCCCCAGCTTCGGGTCGAACTTGAGCAGGGCGTTCTTCACCTGCTCGGGGGTCGGGTTCTTCTTCGAGCGCATCCAGACGGACATCGTGTGGCCGTCCATGACAGGCACGCGGTGGCAGGCGGCGCTCACCCAGAACGGGGCATTGACGACCTGCTTTCCGTCGAATTCGCCCAGAAGCTTCTGAGTCTCCGTCTCCATCTTGTGCTCCTCGCCGCCGATGTACGGTATGACGTTGTCCATGATGGCCATCGAGGACACGCCCTCGTAGCCCGCGCCGGACACGGCCTGCATCGTCGCGACGTGAATGTTCTCGATGCCGAACTTCATGAGCGGCTTGAGCGTCATGACCATCATGATGGTGCTGCAGTTCGGGTTCGTGACGATGAAGCCATCCCACTTGCGCTTCTTCTTCTGGATATCGATGAGCCCCAGGTGCTCCGGGTTGACCTCCGGAATGAGGAGCGGGACGTCCTTTTCCATGCGGTGTGAGCTCGCGTTGGACGAGACCACGAAGCCCGCCTTCGCGAAGTCCTCTTCGATGGTGACCGCCTCTTCGGCGGGCAGGGCCGAGAATACGATGTCGGCGTCGACCTTCTTCGGCTTAGTCGAGACGACGGTGATGTCCTTAACCTTCTCCGGGAGGTCGGTATCCAGCCTCCATTTCGCCACTTCACCGTACTTCTTGCCGGCGCTCCGCTCCGATGCGGCCAGCGCCGTTATCTCGAACCACGGGTGGTCCGCCAATAGCTGGACGAACCGTTGTCCCACGGCCCCCGTCGCGCCTAATATTCCGGCCTTGATCATATTTTACACCTTTTACTTTGTCTTCTCTTTTACCAGCTTAATGGCCTCCGTCGGGCATGCCGCGACACAGTCGCCGCATTCCTGGCAGCGGTCCTCGTCTACTTTCGCTATCTCGTCGACCAGCTCTATTGCCGCCTCGGGGCACGCGTCCACGCACGTCCCGCAGCCGACGCATGTATCCTTATCCACTTTTGCAACCATAATTATTCACCGGATAAATGTTGTATGTTAGGTTAGGCATATTACTTAAAATTTATCCGGCTAAGCGGTGCTATGCCGTTTAAAACGTTGACAAGGCCCTATAAAAAATAATAAGTTTCTCAAAGACTTTTCAGCCACGAAGTTACGCTAAGTGGGCCTGAAGCTGCACTAAGATATTTTAATATATTAAAAAAGTTGGTGCCGCCTGGTGTAGCCCTGGTGCCGCCTGGTGATATAATATAAGATTGGTGCGGCCTGGTGTAAACTTGGTGGGGTTGATGCAATAGTGATTATAAGCGGCACCAGGGCTACACCAGGCGGCACCAAATATAATTAATTTTTTTAGAGCATCTTTGAGCCAGCTTCGCGTCGCTTCGTGGCTGAAAAAGTCTTTATGCCGCTTAATACTTTTAGTGAGGCTTATCTGCGCTTGTATACTAAAAAAATGTTTACCTATTGTTTGACCATGTCAGACATGGAGTACAGCCCCGGCTTCTGCGCCACGATCCACCGGGCGGCCTTGACCGCGCCGGAAGCGAAGGCGCTTCTCGAGTGCGCCTGGTGCTTGATCTCGATGCGCTCGCCATCACAGGCGAAAAGCACGGTGTGGTCGCCTACGATGTCCCCGCCCCGGACGGCGTGGATTCCTATTTCCCTGCCCCGGGGTACGACACCCTCGCGCCCGTATACCAGCTGTGGCTTTTCTTTGAGAGCGCCCGAAATGACCTCGGCGGCCTTCAGGGCAGTGCCGCTGGGCGCGTCCTTCTTCTTGTTATGGTGCGCCTCGATGATCTCGATGTCGCAGCCCTCGAGACCCCCGGCCGCTTCCGCCAGAAGCTTGAGGAATACCTGGACGCCGACAGAAAAATTCGGGGAGATGATGGCGGCGACGTTGCCTTTTTTTATGGCGTCGGCCATCTCCCTCTTCTGGGCCTCGTCGAAGCCCGTGGTGCCGACGACCGGCCGGACGCCGTTCGAGGCCGCGGCCTTCACATTGCTCACCGCTGCCGCGGGCATCGTGAAGTCGATCAAGACGTCGGGCCTGACCGCCTTTAGGACCTTATCGATATCCTTCACGCTGGAGACCTTAATGGGCCCGACCTGCCGGCCTTCCGCCAGGTCGAAGCCTGCGACGAGCTCCATGTCGGGCTGAGCGAGGACGATATCCGTGACCATCGTCCCCATCCTGCCGTTTATGCCCGTTATAGCTACCCTCACCATATGCTCACCCTTAAACTAAGCCTATTTTTTCACTTTTACGGCGATCTTCTTTTTCATTACACCCAGCTTCTCCATCATGGCCTGGAGCTTCTTCTGGTTCTCCGGCGCCATGGTGGTCAGGGGCGCCCTCAGCGGGCCCGCGGCAAGGCCCATCATGTTCGCCGCGGCCTTAACCGGTATGGGGTTGGTCTCGATGAACAGGCCCCGCATGATCGGCGCCAGCCGGTAGTAGACTTCCAGCGCCTTCTTCTGGTCGCCCTTTAAGTAGTAGCCGACCATATGGCTGACCTCTTCCGGGAGCACGTTCGCCGCCACGGAGACGACGCCCATGCCGCCGTAGGACATGATCGGTATGGTCAGGTTGTCGTCGCCCGAGAGCACCGTGAATTTTTTCCTGTTGTCTCTCGTGAGCTCGATGATCTCGGCCGTCTGCGCCGGGCTGCCGCTGGCTTCTTTGATGCCGACGATGTTGTCGATCTTCGCAAGCTGGGCCACGATGGAGGGCTTCATATTGATGCCCGTCCTGGACGGCACGTTGTAAAGGATGATAGGGATGTCGACCTTCTCGGCGACGGTCGTGTAGTGCAATATCTGCCCCGCGTCGCCGGGCTTGTTATAATAGGGAGTAATGAGCATCGCGGCCGATGCGCCCGCGTCCTTCGCGTACTGCGTGAGCTCGACAGCTTCGCGCGTGTTGTTAGAACCGCTGCCTCCGATGACCGGGACCCGGCCGTTCGCCTGGTCCACCGCCGCCTCTAAAAGCCGCTTCTGCTCGTCAAAGCTGAGGGTGGCCGCCTCGCCCGTGCAGCCGCACGGCACGATGCCGGAAACGCCGCCCCCGATGACGTAATCAATGTTATTCCTGAAGCCCGCGATGTCTACCTCGCCATTTTTCTTGAAAGGAGTGATCAGGGCCGGGTAAACGCCCTTTAACTCACCCTTGAGCTTCATTATTTCCTCCTTGCCTTGGAGCTGACTTTCCTCGTGACGTAACCGGCTACGCGGTTCCGGAGCGCTTTGCTCTCGACGCCCGTCAGCTTCTCGACCTGGGCCTTGTTCGCGTTAAAGTCCGCGGTGAACTCGCCCGGGTACTGCCTCAGCAGCGCGTCGACGGTGCTCTTGATATAGGTCTGCCTTATACTTCCCAACGTTCAACCTCCTTTTTTATTTTATGCCCTGCGGCAGTCAAGCCATGTGAGCATACGTGTTTGTCGATATTGCTATTCACTATGCGCTCATGCTATTTAACTATGTTTTTTGGCCGGGACTGTTCGGGCGTCGTGATTTAGCGTCTTACCTGCATTTATAGCTTTGCTCGCGGGCTTACGGTCGGCCGGCAAAAAAATAAACATTAATTTGGCAAGCCTGGCCCTATTCTACCGCTTACACGCCGGCAAACACTTTTATATTATCTTATATAACCTCTAGATAGGAATAGGTATATATGGGATACGGTTCATCGAGTAGCACGGGTGCGGTATCGAGTATGGCCGGAATTGCGAGCCTTGAAAAGCCCCAGGTGGCCTCTAAGGAAAAAACTCTTAAAATATCTGTTATCATACCCACGATGAACGAGCCCGCCATCAGCAAGGTCGTGGACGACGCCCGGCAGGCCCTCCGGCACTTCGATACGGAGATCATCGTCGTGGATAAGTCCATCGACGATACCCCGAGGAAGGCGAAAAAGGCGGGGGCCATCGTCGTGCCGCAGAGCGACGTCGGCTATGGCAACGCCTACGCGGTGGGATTCAGCTCCGTGGCGCACGATGCCGATATCGTCGTCATGATGGACGGCGACAACACCTATGACGCATACGAGATACCCATGCTCATCGATCCCATTGTAAACGGCCAGGCGGACGTGTGCCTGGGCAACCGGTTTGCCCGCATGGAGCCGGGCGCCATGAACGCCCGCAACCGCATCGGCAATCAGTTGATCACGGGTGTCATCAACACGCTATACAGGCTAAAGCTCAAGGACTCCCAGACCGGGTTCCGGGCGCTCAGGAAAACCGCCCTCGACGCCCTCGAGATGACCGACGACGGCATGCCCTTCGCGAGCGAGATGATCATCGACGCCCGGAAGAAGTCCATGCGCATCGTCGAGGTGCCGATCACGTATCGCCAGCGCATGGGCGAGGCGAAGCTCAAGGCCTACAAGGACGGCTCGCTCATCTTTAGCCTCATCATCCGCATGGTGCGGGACTATAACCCGTTCGCCATATTTCTGACTATTGGCTTGATACTCATACTGGGCTCCTTACTCTCGGGCAGCTATGTCGTCTACGAGTGGCTCACCCGGGGGATCATTACCCACCTCGCGCTGACCATATTATCGGCCATGCTTTTCATGGGCGGCATCCAGGTGATCTCCTTCGGGCTGCTGGCCGACATCATCATTACGGCGCTTCGAGTGAAGCGCTAGATGCCCATGAAGATCGCCTTCGTCTCGGACGTCGTCTACCCGTATATCAAGGGCGGCGCGGAAAAGCGCTTTTATGAGTTTTCCACGCGGCTCAGCGAAGGGAACGAGGTCCACGTTTTCAGCATCCAGTGGTGGGACGGGGCCCCGTTGCTCGTCAGGGACGGCATCACTTACCACGGCGTCTGCAGGCCTAAAAAGCTATATTCCGGCGGCCGCCGCTCCGTCCGGGAAGCGCTGGCGTTCGGGATGGCGCTCATCGTCCCGCTGCTCAGGGAAAAGTTCGACGTCATCGACTGCAACCAGCACCCGTACTTTTCCATATTTCCATGCAAGCTGGCCTCCATGCTCCGCGGCGGCCGGCTTTACGTCACCTGGCACGAGGTCTGGGGCGACTACTGGTACGAGTACATGGGCCCGATGGGCTTTTTCGGGAAGCTCGTCGAAAAGGTCACCACAAAGCTGGCGGACCGCATCATCGCCGTATCGGAAGGCACGGCGGCCGCGCTCGAGCGCCTGGGCGTGAAAAAGGAGCGCATCGCGGTCGTTCCGAACGGGGTATCCGCCGCCGCCATCGGGAGCGTCCCGCCCGGAAGCGAGCCCGTAGACGTCGTATTCGCGGGCCGGCTCATCCGGGACAAGCACGTGGACGTCCTGCTCCGGGCGTGCGCCGCCGTCTCTCAAAAAATGCCGCTCAGCGTGCTCGTCATCGGCGAAGGGCCCGAGCGGTCATCCCTGGAGGCCCTGGCGGCCGGGCTGCCGGTCAGCGTAACCTTCACGGGCGCCGTCGACGACAGGACGCTGCTGTCCTCCGTCAAGGCGTCCCGGCTCTTCGTCCTGCCCTCCACGCGGGAGGGGTTCAGCATCGTCACGCTGGAGGCGCTGGCCTGCGGCGTGCCCGTGATCACGGTCAGCGACGAGAAAAACTCCGCCCGGGAGCTCGTCCAGGACGGCGTAACGGGCCGCATCGTAGGCCCGGGAGAAAAGGAGCTGAGCGAGGCGATCGTCGATCTTTTAGGCGATGACGCCCGGCGCCTGAAGATGGCGTCGCAGTGCGCCCCCGCCGCGCTCAATTACGACTGGGACCGGCTAAGCGAGCGCCTGCTCGAGTGCTACGCGAAATAGTGCTGTGTTGAGTATTTCATTTTAAGCGCACGGAGTGTACGGAGACACTATTTTTCACCACGGAGGCACAATGGGCACAATGGCTCACAAAGTCTTTTTTATAATTAAGATACAAAGGGCACAGAGCCCGGTTCATTGACATCAGGGCACGAAGGTGACAATGGCACGATGGAATGAACATGATAGCACTTTTTCCATGGTGCCTTTGAGCCTTATAACATAAAAAGCGTGCCTTTGAGCCCTTTGTAACTTACATATAAAAAAGACTTCGTGGACCATTGTGCCATTGTGCCTCCGTGGTGAAAATAGAGTCCTCCGTGCCCTTATTAAGCTTAAAATACTAGAGTAATTCAACACAGTAAAAAATTAGAAAAAGTTACTTGAAGATCTCGGGGGCGATGAGGTGGGCCGCCGCGTCATAAGCCGTGAGCAGGTCGCCCTTGTCGAAGCGGAACACGTCCTTGTCCAGGCTCTGGCGGGTGTCCTTCTTCCAGAGGCGCATGGTGTCTGGCGATATCTCATCGGCTACGACGATCTTCTTGTCCACTTTTCCGAACTCCAGCTTGAAGTCCGGCAGGAGCAGGCCTCTCTCGTCGAAGAACTTCTGGAGTATCTCGTTGACGCGGAGCGATATCTTCCTGATCTTCCGCAGTTCCTTGTCCGTGGCGATGCCCAGGGCGATGGCGATGTCGTCGTTGAGCATGGGGTCGTGGGACGCGTCGTTCTTGTAGTCCATGACGATGATGGGCGTTTCGAACTTCGTGCCCTCCGGGAACTCGTACTTCTTCACGATAGACCCGGCAGCGTAATTCCTCGGGATGACCTCGATCTTGATCATGTCGCAGGCGTGCACCAGCATCTCGTCCTCCGAGACCATCTTGATGTAGTGGGTGCTGATGCCATTGTCGGCGAGCAGCTTGAAGAGTTTCGCCGATATCTGGGCGTTGTAGTAGCCCTTACCTTTCATGTTCGCTTTTTTTACCCCGTCGCCCGCCGTCACGTCGTCCCTGAACTTGACGACGTAGCGCTTCGGATCCGCCGTGGCGTAGACCGTTTTTGCCTTGCCGCTATATAGTGCGTCCCCTTTGATCATGATCTTTCACCCCTAATATGATTCATTTTAATGAACGAAACAATTTGATATTTTGTTCATACAAGGCGATTTTTGCTTATAAAGTTTCACATAATACACGTGCTGGCGACAAATATTTATTACACAAATCTGAACTATGCATGATTCTTATCATAAGGTGAAATTCTTGCACAAAGTCGAAGTCAATGTAGGCGCCAACGTCACGGAGGCCAACCGCAGAGAGGCGGAAGAGAACCGTGAGCACCTGGACGAGCACGGCGTAAAGTCGATAGATATACTGGGAGCCGTGGGCTCGGGGAAGACCATGCTCATCGAGAAGCTGACGCCCGTATTAAAAAAGCGGGGAGTCAAGGTCGGCGCCATCGTGGGCGACTGCTACGGCGACGACGATTACCAGCGCATCCACGCGCTCGATATACCGACGCAGAACCTGAACACGGGCACCGAATGTCATTTAGACGCACACATGGTACACCACGCGCTCCATAAGCTGCCCCTGGACGACATCGATTTCCTGTTCATCGAGAACGTCGGCAACATGGTCTGCCCCACGGACTTCCCGGTCGGCAGCCACAAGCGGGTCGTCATCGTGAGCGTTACGGAAGGCGACGACGTAGTCAACAAGCACCCAGCCATCTTCCGGGAGTGCGAGATCGGCATCATCAACAAGGTGGATTTGGCCGAGGCGGTCGGCGCGAGCGTCGAGAGAATGGAAAAGGACATGAGGCGCCACAACTCGAACATCAAGATATTAAAGA
Source organism: Methanocella sp. (assembly GCF_035506375.1). Taxonomy (NCBI): domain Archaea; kingdom Methanobacteriati; phylum Methanobacteriota; class Methanomicrobia; order Methanocellales; family Methanocellaceae; genus Methanocella; species Methanocella sp. The sequence continues at coordinate 59,302 of NZ_DATJPM010000074.1, read as the reverse complement.
CGAACCTGAAGAAGGGCCTGGGCGTCGAAGAGCTGGCCGACCTGCTTTTGAAGAACTAAGTATTTGTATGATGACTGCCCATTAAAAACTATAAACCTATAAAGAGGTGAGCATGTATGGCAGGATGTGGATGTGGATGCGGCAGCAGCACTAAGCCCAAGACCGCCGCAAAGGCGACGAAGAAGGCTGCGCCCAAGAAGAAATAACTCTTATTTTTTCATTATGGGGCTGATAAGCCCCGCTATTTTATTATTGCCTGTTACCAGAACGGCCAGAAGCCGCCACAGAACCGCGATGCCCAGAAGTTGAGCGAGCCAAGGCCAAGGGGCCCTACGCCGAACGGGCCGCTGAATGGAAACGGAAACATGCATCATCCCCCGATGATGTATCTTGCAGTATACGATGTGATAAGGCTATTTGCGGTAATAACGGAAAGTGCAAGCCATGTGTAAGCGCCCGCAAACGGCATGCCTGCGCCTGGCGGTCATAAAGATTCGGTCATAAAGATTATTTGTGCGAAGCACGTTGAAACGCGCATGGACCTGTACTCCGTGCTGGAAAAATGCGCGATGGACGAGGGCGCTGACTTTTTCGGCGTGGCCGACCTGGCGCCCGCCCGGGAGGCTATCCTCGCTCAGGGAGGCGAGGCCCTGGCAGGATATCCCCTGGCAATATCCCTGGGCATCAAGCTGTTAGACCCCCTGGTGGACCAGTTACCTGAGAGGCATAAAAGGGCCGTGGCCGTCAGCTACAGGATGCACTGCTACGATGTCATCAACCAGCGGCTTGACCTGATGGCCTCGAAGCTCTCGGGAGTCATCCAGCGCTCGGGGTATAAGGCATTCCCGGTGCCATCATCGATGAGAGCTGATGACGAAAAGATATGCGCCGTGTTCTCCCATAAGATGGCCGCGCACCTGGCCGGCCTCGGATGGATAGGAAAAAGCTGTTTACTTGTCACTCCGGAAGCCGGCCCGAGGGTACGCTGGATCACGATACTGACCGACGCGCCGCTGAAAGCGGGCACGCCGATGGCCGTGCGGTGCGGCGACTGCCGCGAGTGCGCCGACGTGTGCCCGGTCAAAGCGTTCACAGGCAGAAATTTTGTGGAAACCGAGCCCCGGGAGGCACGTTATGACGCGCGCCGGTGCGAAAAGTACCTGAAGGGGCTGGAAACGTCCACGGGCTATGCCGTCTGCGGTATGTGCCTTTACATTTGTCCCTTTGGCAAAAAAGTCGAAAAATAATATAACGACACACCGTGACCTCAGCCACGGCCCATTAAGAAAGAATAAGAATGCACGAACACGGTTTAAGCCTCAAAGTTACTCGAAGCTGGCTCTAAGTTCTCTAAGACTTATTAAAATCGTTGGCGCGGCTTGCTAGCACTTTTTTCAACCCCCACCAAGTTTACACCAGGCCGCACCAATTTTTTTAAAATATTTGCTGTGCCGAATATGCCCTTTTAAGTCTCAGAGTGTCCTCCGTGCTCTTAAAAAGCTTAAAATACGGGAGTCGTTCAACACAGCAAAAATATTTAATAATGTCTTCGTGTAGATTCAAGCCCGCTTAGAGTAACTTCGTGGCTGAAACAGTTTAAGAATTCTTATTATATTTTAGAGGAGCTTGTAAAGTAATTACTCTCGCCCCGCTCATCCGTAAGCCTTAAACCTCTTTAGTGTATGGTAACAACGCTGGAGGAATATGGACCACATCGTTTACCTGAATACGGCGGCGGAGATAAGCCAGCTTCTGAGCGGCGAGAAGACCCTGCTCGCGAGGGCGTCAATGGGCAAGAAACGGCCCTATGGCCGCGTGGCGGAAGGCGATAGCCTGTTCTTCCTGAACGGGTTCAACCCGAAAGTCAAGGCCATGGCCATGGTCAAGAGCGCCGTAAGCGCAGAATCCCGGGAGTTAGCGCCGGATATCCGTAAAAGCTATGGAAAAATACTGGCGCCCGCCCCGCAGCGGGAACTCCTGAACCGGCGCTATGTCATCCTGATCGAGCTGGAAAAGGCCAGGCCCATCGTGCCTTTTTCCCTTTCGGATAATATCCATGGCTCGCCCGGGGACTGGGTAGTCGTCGAGAACATCGACGAGGCCATATCCTGAAAGATCGGCTAAATAATTTTTTGAGTCTTTTATAGAGGCTTTATCTTTTCCGCGACGACCTCTTTTTGCCCTTTAAACGTCTGCACCAGGCCTGTGGCCTCGATCTCGCTGCCGGGCTTCGTGCGGTTGGCCGCCTCGTAGGCGTCGCTGGCGGCCGGCACGAAGACGTCCAGGGGCCCCGCATCGGTCTTCACGCTCAGGACGATGTGGCCGCCCTGGTAGGTGTTTTCTTTCGATAGCACGGGCCCGCTGACCGTGACCCTCGTGCCGTTCGGCGAGTCGTAGGAGTAGTGCGTACTGGCGCCCGTTAGTAAAAACAAGGCGCCGATGGCGGCGAGGGAAAGGGCCAGGATTATCAGCGTTGCCAGCTCTTCATTCTGTATACGCATGATAAACAATAGACGCCCATGCAAATAATTGTTTTCATTAAATTGAAAATTACATACGATGTGCCCCCTACCAAAGCTATTAGTGCATAAAAACCAGAATATCAGATGGTGCGAATATGACAGACGTGATCATCATCTACGATTCAAAGACCGGCAACACGGAGAAGGCTGCGCGGGAGGTCCTCGGCGGCGTGAAGGAGAGCGGCGCCAGCGTCGAAATAAAGAGGGTCGACGATGCGACCGTGCAGGACCTGAGCAACGCGAAAGGCATCATCCTGGGCTCGCCCAACATTTACAGTAATTATACGGGGAAGATGAGGGAGCTCGTTGACTCGAAGCTGGCGCAGGCAAAGCCGTCGGACAAGGTCGGCGCCGCCTTCGGTACTTATAAGTGGAACACCGACAACCTCAAAAACCTGGAGAACGACATGCGGTGGAAGGGCGTGCGCATCGTGAGCGAGGGGGTCTGCGTCCACAAGCACGCCGGCGGTGACGTGGCGAAAAAGCTCAGGGAGCTTGGAAAGAAGGTCGGGGAAGAGGCGAAAAAGGTCCCCTAGAATATTTTTATCAGGAACTTACAGTGGTGATGTCCCGTCCCGTAGCACTCCACTTCCTCGACGGAGCACTTCACCTTTAGCTTTTCTTCGATAATGGCTTCCAGTATACCCTCGTCCATGGAGCACTGCGTATGGCCGATGTCGGGCATGGTGCTGCAGTCAAAACAGTCGTCCACGATGATGGTGGGCACATCGCCTTTGACGGCCCGTACTATGCCCAGGCCCTGGGCCTCCCAGAACTGCGAGACTTCTTTTAGCAGGGCGCTGGCTGTCTTCGCCTTGAAGTGGGACGCCAGCACCCGGCCCACGTCCCGCCCGATCTTTTTCAGGGCCGGGCTGGTGTCGACGCCGTAGGACTCCATGCCGGAGCGGACTAGATGGAATAGCGACTTGAGAAAATCGTACTTGTTCCCGATGGTCGCGGGCACGGACTGCAGGATCTTGTCGTAATGGGCGCTTACCGGCATCTTCGAGCTGACTAAAAGGTCAGTGTTAAGGCCGAAATACTTCTTACGGTGGTCCCGGGAATCGACGCGCTTATACACCAGGCCCATGTTTAGAAGGTCGTTGAGGTGCACCGACATCGTGGAGCGGGCCTTGCCGCAGACCTCGATCAGCTCCTCGAAGGTGAGCTCCCGCTCGGCTAATTTTTGCAGTATCTTATTTTTGATAGGGCTCTCGATGGCAATCATTCCCTTCTTCGTGGAGTATATCTCGACCTGGTTTCGCATCAACTGTTAACATGCTCGACCCTGTATAAATAAGTTCGCTGTTAACGAACTGTTCGTTAATTACGAACTTATTTTTACCAAAAAAGAGATTATATCACCAATATCTATTTATAATTAGTACGTATACATACGAACTAATAATAACTGTAACGAGTATTATACATACGAACTAATAATAACTGTAACGAGTGACATGGAGGTAAAAGATGGCTGCAACGAGCATGTTTTGTTATCAGTGCGAGCAGACTGCGAACGAGAAGGGCTGCACCAGGATGGGCGTGTGCGGCAAGACCGCCGACGTGGCGGCGCTGCAGGACCTGCTGGTCTACGCCCTGAGGGGCCTTGCCGAGGTCGCCGCTGAGGCCCGCAAGGCCGGCGTAGTGGACCCCGATGCTAACCGATTTACGGTGAATGCGCTGTTCTCGACGCTCACCAACGTCGACTTTGACCCGGCCAGGTTCCCGGAGCGCATTAGCCGCTGCGTGGAACTGCGGGAGAGCTTAAGGAATAAGGCAAAGCTAGGCGAATTAAATGGGGCGGCCGCGTTCAGGCCGGCAAAGGACCTGACCGGCCTGATCGACCAGGGCACGAAGGTAGGCCTCATGTCGGACACGTTCTCCCCCGACGAGAATATCCGGTCCTTACAGCACACGACCCTGTACGGCATCAAGGGCGTGGCGGCGTACGCGGACCACGCGCAGATCCTGGGGCAGGAAGACGATAAGGTATATGCCTTTATTCACGAAGGCCTGGCCGCCTTAAGTAATAAGAACCTCGGCCTCAACGACTGGGTGGGCCTGGCGATGAAGTGCGGCGAGATCAACATCCGCACCATGGAGCTGCTGGACGCGGGCAATACGGGCACATACGGCCACCCGGTGCCCACTGCAGTCCCCCTGGGCGCGAAGAAGGGCAAGGCGATCCTCGTCTCAGGCCATGACCTTAAGGACTTAGAGGAATTATTAAAGCAGACCGAGGGCAAGGGCATCTACGTGTATACGCACGGCGAGATGCTGCCCACGCACGGCTACCCGGGCCTGAAGAAGTATAAGCACTTCTATGGCCATTACGGCACGGCCTGGCAGAACCAGGCAAAGGAGTTCGCCGCCTTTCCGGGCCCCATCGTGATGACCACCAACTGCATCCAGAAGCCCCGGGAGTCCTACCAGGCCAGCATTTACACCATGGGCCCGGTCGGGTGGCCCGGAGTCGTGCACCTAAAGGATCGTGATTTTAGCCCCGTGATCAAGAAGGCACAGGAGATGCCCGGATATCCCGAGGACGTGCCGGGCAAGAGCGTCATGGTCGGCTTCGCCCGGAACGCCGTGCTGGGCGTCGCCCCGGCGGTCATAGACGCGGTCAAGGCCGGCAAGATCAGGCACTTCTTCCTGGTCGGCGGCTGCGACGGCGTAAAGGCCAGCCGCAACTACTACACGGAGTTCGTGGACAAGGCCCCGAAGGATACCGTGATCTTGACGCTCGCCTGCGGCAAGTTCAAGTTCTTCGACCACGACCTGGGCGACATCGGCGGCATTCCTCGATTATTGGACGTCGGGCAGTGCAACGACGCCTACTCGGCGGTCAAGATCGCCATGGCGCTGGCGGACGCCTTCGGCGTCGGAGTGAACGACCTGCCGCTGTCCATAATCCTATCCTGGTATGAGCAGAAGGCTGCCGCAATACTGCTGTCGCTATTGTCTTTAGGCATCAGGGACATCCGCCTGGGCCCGAGCCTGCCGGCGTTCATCACGCCCGCAGTGTTCGACGTGCTGGTGAAGAACTTCAACATCATGCCCATCACCACGCCGGAGCAGGACCTGAAGACTATTCTGGGGTAGGATAACCGGGTGCTTCCTCCCCATTTTTCTTTTATGAGTTCATTGGAGGCCCTCTTAGAGGGGTTGAAAGACCAGGACCCGAAAGCCCGGAAAAAATCGGCTATCGAGCTAGGAGACCTAGGGTACCCCGGGGCCACAGAAGCGCTCATCACTCTGCTTGAAGACCCCGACGACGATGTGCGCCTGGAGGCCGTCGTGGCGCTGGGCAAGATAGGGGACCCGCGGGCGGTGGAGCCGCTCATCAAAAAGCTAAAAAGCTACGACTATTTTTACGTGCGGAAGAAGGCCGCGTACACGCTTTATACCTTCCTGAAGCAAGAGGGCCTCGACGATGCGCTGCGGCAGCAGATCCGTGCCCACTGGCGCTCGTGGTACCTGACCTGAAAAAAGTATATTGGCTATCATGCCCTTCTTTTCTTCGTATGGCCGATAAGAAGATCACCATCGTCATCGAAGGCATGCACTGTAACCACTGCTCCCAGGCCATCGCCGATGGGCTCAAGAAGCTCAAGGGAGTCAAGAGCGCCGACGTATTGTTCACCACGGGCAAGGCAAAGGTCGTCTACGATCCCGACGTCGTCAAGGTCGACCGGATGCTGGCCGTCGTCAAGGAGCTGGGCTACACAGTGAAGGGCACGAAGGAGTGATGCCGATGGATAAGTGGCAATGCATTCCCTGCGGGTATGTCTATGACCCGGAAAAGGGCGATCCCGACAATGGCATAGCGCCGGGAACTGCGTTCGAAGCCCTGCCCGAGGACTGGGTCTGCCCCCAGTGCGGCGCCTCAAAGGATCAATTCGAGAAGGTCGTTTGATATGATTACGAAGGGCAAGGACATGGAACAGAAGGCCGTCGAGGAAGTGGCGGCCCTCATGTGCGCGGCCGCCAGGACTGCCCCGAAGGGCAAGGGCGTGGACAATCTGCTGACGATGGTGGTCACGGGCAGGGATAAGGATAAGATCGCGAAGGAGATGCGCCGCGTTGCCGAAGAGAACAGCGCCGCTTTCTTCGCCAGGGACGCCGGCTGCGTGGACAGCTCGCAAGCCGTCGTGCTGCTGGGCCAGCGGCCCGTGCCGATCTACCTGCCGGTCTGCGGCTACTGTGGCTTCAAGGACTGTGCGGAGAACATCAAGCACAAGGGCGTATGCGCCATCAGCACGGGCGACCTCGGCATCGCCGCCTGCTCGGCGGCCGCCGTCGCGGGCCTGCACCACATCGACAACCGCATCATGTTCTCCGTCGGCAGGGCGGCTTTGAACCTGAAGCTGTTCAAGGACTCCGACATCAAGGAAGCCTACGGCATCCCGCTGAGCGTAACCGGCAAGAGCCCGTTCTTCGACCGGAAGTAGCCGGCCCTTCACTTCTTTTTCTCGATTAAGTTAAATATCTAAAAGACCAGCATTATAGGGAGCCTGAACATGGGAGTCGACCTCACGGACCTGGTGCCGGAGCACGAGACCTCGCTGGCGGACCTGAGCGGCAAGGTCATCGCCATAGACGCTTTTAACACGCTTTACCAGTTTCTCAGCATCATCCGGCAGATGGACGGCACGCCTTTAGTCGATGACAGGGGCGAGGTGACGTCTCATCTATCGGGCATCATTTACCGCGTCACGAATCTCATCGAGCAGGGCATCAGGCCAGTGTTCGTCTACGACGGCAAGCCGCCCTCGCTGAAGGCGGAGACCATCAAGGCCCGTCGGGAGGTGCGGGAGGCGGCGAAGCAGATGTATGAGGCGGCCGTGGCGTCGGGCAGCGCGGAGGCCTACAAGTACGCCCAGGCCTCCACCAGCATCAACGCCCAAATAATAAAAGACTCGAAGGAACTTCTAGGCTACATGGGCGTCCCCTTTATCATCGCGCCCTCGGAGGGCGAGGCACAGGCCTCCTACATGGTCCAGAAGGGCGCCGCAGACTACGTGGGCTCGCAGGATTATGATTCGCTGCTCTTCGGCGCACCCAGGATGATCCGGAACGTCACCATCACCGGGCGGCGGAAGGTGCCCCGGCGGGGCGTCTACGTGGACGTGAAGCCCCAGATCGTCGAGCTCAAGGAAGTCCTGGAGACCCTGGAAGTCACGAGAGAGCAGCTCGTGGACATGGGCATCCTGGTGGGCACGGACTTTAACCCGGGAATATACAAAGTCGGCCCAAAGACGGCATTAAAGCTCGTCAAAAAACACCCGGACATGAAGGCGATCCTGGATGAGCTGGGGCAGAATATCGAGAATTATGAGGAGATTAAAGAGTTCTTCCTGCATCCGCCCACAACGGACGATTATAATATTAAGTGGAGCAGGCCCGAGCCTGAAAAGATAAAGCATTTCCTTTGCGACGAGCATAACTTCTCGCCCGAGCGCGTGGGCAAGGTCGTCGAGCGGCTCGATAAGGCCGCATCGGAGACGGGCAAGCAAAAGACATTGTCGGCATGGTTTTAGCTCAAAAAGGCTTTAAACTTCAACGCCGTTTTTAATTAACAATGTTAAGAGGCTACTGTTATGGATAATTATACGGAAATATCATCGAAATTAAAGACGCTCCTCGGCCTCAAGGGCTCGCCCGTGGCCGTCCGATTAATTAAAGAAAAAAGCGAGATACCCGCCGGCGTTCCCGAGCTGAAGGAAAAGATCAGGCACTGCGAGATGGTCCAGAAAGCGAGGGCCGGCGACGTCTTCTATGCCACCAAAGAGCAGCACGCCTGCGCCGGAGGCGCCGGAGCCATGGGCATTACGGAGACGCCGGAGAAGATCAGGACCGGCGAATTCTACTTCGGCCTGGGCAGGTTCAAGACCCTGGAGTCGGCCAAAAAGACAATGGACGCAGTGCCCCGCACGAATAAGCACTTCGTCGCGTCGCTGTACGCGCCTCTGGAAAAGGCGACCTTCGTGCCGGACGTGGTCGTTGTCATCGGCAACCCGAAACAGCTCCTGAAGATCGCCCAGTCCAATATATACGAAAAGGGCGGCCGCAACATCGTGAGCTTCTCGGGCATCCAGTCCGTCTGCGCCGACGCCGTCGCCCAGGTATACAATACGGGCGAGATGAACGCCACCTTCGGGTGCGACGGGTCCCGGAAGTTCGCGAAGATCGCCGACGACGAGCTCATCGTGGGCATACCGGCGGCGAAGCTGGCGGGCGTCGTCGAGGCGCTCGAAAAGATAACGAAATAAGCTTCTTTTTTTCAATTTTATTATTTGATTGCAGCCATAGTCATAACACTCTAAAAGAGATTAAGTCGCGCGAAGACTGTCCGGTCTCAAAGTTATTCGAAGCTGGCTCTAAGCGCTTTAATATTTTAATAATGTCTTCGTGTAGCTTCAGGCCCGCTTAGAGTAGCTCCGTGGCTGAAAAAGTCTTCGGGCATTCTTGATATTTTTTAGAGGACCCTGGCAGATGTTAAAAATGGCTTTTCACGTACCCGATGAGTTCCTTATAAAGTATCATTATCTCTCCGCTGTCCCGGCCGGCGATCTCCTGCTGGTCGAGCTCCATGGTGAAGGATCCGTTATACCTGTTGGCCTTCATCTTTGTGAGCAGTGTGCCGAGAGGCAGCAGGCCGTCCCCCGGGACGAGGTGGCTGGAATCCCGCCCGCCGTGGTCGCTGATGTGGGCGCTCTTCACGCGGGGCGCCAGCATGTCATAGGCCTGAAGGATGTCCCGGCCGCTGGCGGCGCAGTTGGCCACGTCGAAGTTGATGAAGATGTCGAGCTCGTAAGCCAGGTTCCTTACCCCTTTGATGTCAAATATGGGGGGCACCCGCAGGCTTCCCGAGGGGGCCCCGTTCTCGACGCAAATAGCATCATTGCCATAGAGGCCTTTAAAATAGTTCAGGCGGTCCTTGAACACGTAGCCGGCCAGGTCTTTCAGGACCGGCGTGCCTGGCAGCCGGAAGACGATGCGCTGAGGCTTGAATGCGTGAAAGGCTGAATGTACGTCGGTGTCGCCGTGCAATAGATAGTGCACGGGCTGGCTGAAGGTCAGAGTCGGCGCCAGCAGGCTCTTTATGGGCAGGTTATAGTCGACCGATTTGACGTACAGGTCGTCCAGGCTACAGTCCAGGCCGGCGCAGTCGAGCTCGATGCCGTCGTAGCCTGACCTTTCGGCTATCTCGAAGATCTCGTCGGCCTTCTTCAGGTTCGGTAAGCGTACCTGCAGCAACACTTCGGGCATTACTGGAATGTTGAAGCCGAATGGATAAATCAGCAAAGCACGATTAAATCGCCCTATGCCTGTTTTGGCCGTAAAAATTACATTTCGTAGTAGAGCTCTTTGATCCTTAAGTAGACGTCGCCCACCATCTCATATTCCTTAAAAACGGTATCGTGGTCGGTGATGCGGTACTCGACGCTGTACCCGTTCATACGGATTGCGTCGCCGATGGGGATGACCCTGCGGCGCATCTCCTCGATGAACTCGGGAGGATTCCTGGCGACGGGCATTTCCACGGTGGAATGGACGATGACCTTGCCGTCCTTTAAGAATTCGGAGATGCGGAAAATGACGCCGTCCTTCTCTTCCTGGCCGACGACCCGGAACTCAACGCCCGCGTAATTGTCCATTAAAAAGCGCGTGGTCGATGTTGTGGAATTGACAATGGCCTTATACCAGGGCATTGATGGCGTGCTCCCAGCCTTGGTTCGGGAATAAATAGGGTTGAACATCTCCGTAAGGAGATGTTCATATTGTTATATAATCTTTTCTTATGCCTTCACGTACAGAGTGCCCTTTCCGGCCTCTGCGCGGTCGCCCGTGTAGACCTTGAAGGGTGTCTTCTTGCCTTCGAAGTCGACGTCCTCGGTGGACTTCAGCGCGAATCCGGGCATCATAGTCTCGATGTTGCCGAGCACGTAGATGTTGCCGCGGATCATCTGGCCGCCGACCCTTCCGATGGCGTTGCCCATGATGACGATCTTTCCGCCGGGCTCCTTGGCGCCTACGGCCCGTCCGGCGTGAATACCCGCGTTGATGTCCACGTTGCCCTTGACGGTGATCGTTCCGCCCATCATGTACTCGCCGATGTCGCAGCCCGCGTTGCCGTTGACCACGATCTCGCCGCCCTTCATGCCACGCCAGTCGCCTCTATAGGAAGCTCCCAGGTAGTTGCCCGCGTTGCCCTCGATGAGGAGCTGCCCGCCCTCCATCTGGATGGCCGCGAACGCGTCGGCGTTGCCCTTGACGATGATGCTGCCTCCCTTCATCCAGGCGCCGCAGTACATGTCCACGTCGCCCTTGCAGAGGATAGCGCCGTTCGTCATCCTGGAGCCGATGTACTTGACCCGGGGCACGCTGCCGTTGACGACGATGGCCTGGTCTTCAGGCTTCGCGGCCACGGTGCCAGTGATCTCAAAGAATTTGCCGAGGGGCCAGGTGGTGTTGCCCTCCCAGACCTTCAGCTCTTTGATATCGTCCAGCGTCTTACCCGCGAACACGTCCGGTGAAATGCACTCGGCCTCGAGGACGAGGTACTTCTCGTCCGCCTTGGGGGTTAAGGTAATCTTTTCCATGCTTAGTTACCTCCCGCAAGCGGCCCGGCCTTTATCACGGTAGAGTTCGGGATATAGGATTCCTGGACCGGGTAGTTGTTCATGGTCACCGAGTAGTACTTCAGGAACTTGTCCACTATGTCGTTGGCGACTTCCTTGTTGTCGAAGCCGTCGGCGTCGGTCCACCAGGTGCTCTTGGTGCTTCCGAGGGATACCACTTCGCCGTCCTTGACGACGACCTCGCCGCCCTTGATGGTGTATGCGGTATTCTCGAACGCCTTAACGAGCGCCTCGGGCTTGTCCGCTGCATCGGTGGTCTTCGGGTTGAAGCTGTAGATGGCGATGTCCGCATCCATGCCGGGCGCCAGTCCGCCTTTTCTCTTGCCGATGCCCAATGCCCTTGCCGGTCCTGCCCTGGTCATCTGGGCGATCTCGTAGAACGAGAGCTCCCGGTCGATGCCCGCGAGCTTCGTCCTCTCGGGCACCCACTTATGCAGTGTCGCCATCTTCGCGTCCCTGGCCTTCTTGCTCATGAGCCAGCTTGTGATGGTGGGATAGCGGGTGAACGGCCCTGCGTTCGGGTGGTCCGTCGTCATGAAGCACTTCATCGGGTCCTTGACGAGTAACGCCAGCTCCAGGCCGATGGCCCACTGGATGCCGCAGACGTGCAGCTTGGGGTCGTAGATGTACGGGACGACGCCCGAGCCGGTCTCCAGCTCCACGTCGGTGTTGGCCCACTTCAGGTGGTTGATCGAGTGCAGGCCGAACTCCATCGGGCCGTCCGCCGTCATCGTCGTAGTCTCGTCGAGCGTGACGAAGCCCGCGTCGATGGTGACGTGGTCGTGCCCGTTCACGTAGTCCGCCAGCTTGCTGGCCTCGGAGAAGAAGTCCTTCCAGGCGGTGCCGCCATAAGCGTTGAACTGGGCGTGGGTCAGGTGGACGTTCTGCGTCCTTCCCGACTTCTTGTTGGTCTTGATGCCCTCGGTCAGCGCCAGCGACTTGAGCGTGGTGGTGATGTTGCCCGGGTGGCCCAGGTTGTTGGCGTGCAGGTGTATGGAGTGGGGCATGCCCAGCCTCTCGTTGGTGCCCGCCAGGCCCTGGATGATGTCTTTCGGGGTGACGTCGAAGTACGGGACGGGGTCGTCGATGGAGACGCAGTTCTTGCCCCAGCCCCAGGCTTCGGTGCCTCCGGGGTTGACTAGTTTAATGACAAAGCCCTTCGTGGCCTTGAGCATCCATGCGACGAATGCGTCGAGCTTCTCGGTCTCGCCCCTCTTGATGTATTCCATCACGAGCCAGTTATTGCCCAGCAGCGTGAACGCCGACTGGTCGATGATCGGGGTGTCGCGGATCTCCTCGTGGGTGTGCCTGGCCAGCAGTGGGGGCATTGCCGCCTCGTTGGCCATGGTGTAGCCCAGCCTGGAGTACCGGTACGCCGTCGTGAACGTCGACGGCACGGAGAAGCCTCCTCCGGCCCGGATGAGCTTTGATGAGTGCTCAAGCTTGGGGTCGTGGAGCTTGTCTTCCGGCCGGAACATCCTGCCGACGTTGACCTTGGGCCCGGCGACGTGCGTATGCGGGTCTATGCCGCCGGCCATGACGATCTTTCCTCTTGCGTCGATGACCCTGGCGCCGGTGGTCAGCCTGGACGCTTCCACGATCTTGCCGTTCTGGACCGCGATATCCTTGACATCACCGTTAATGCCGCTGGCCGGGTCGTAGACGAAACCGTTCTTTATTAATAGTTCATTGGTTGCAGTTGTTACTTTCCTTGCCATGGTTCCACCTCAGTGATGTCCTCCGGCGGGTAGTCCCTTGAGCTCTCTGACCCTGTTGAGGATCCTGCGGAGGATCTCCTCGTCCGAAAGGAATTCCGGAGAGTCGATGACCTTCCTGCAGCGGATGGGCACGTTGTCCATACGATAGGCGGTGCCTTCCTCTTCGACGCCGATGATAGTCGACGGGATGACCAGCCCGGATATGCCGGTCGTGGGCGTGTAGTGCGGGTCGATGGCGATCGTCGGGATCTGGGCATACCATTTCATCGCCGATACCGGGAAGTGTGCGCCCGGGTCGGAGGCGATGACCAGCGCTGCGTCGCACTCGTGCCTCAGCAGTATGTCGTTGGCCGCGGTCTCTCCCGGGTTATACCTCGGGTATCCCCTGGAGAAGTCCATGGCGAACGGGAAGCCGGACTGCCACGTCATGACCATGCCGGAGCCGGTGACGTTGTAGTGGCCCCGCATGGGGATGAGGCTGAACTTGGTGTACTTGTTCATGTCCGCTACCCAGCTGATGGCGATGTCGATGTTGCGGTGCTTGCCGGTGGTCTGCGTGACGCCCATGCCGAAGAAGAGCAGCCCGAACTTCTTGCTTTTCGCCAATTCGGCCAGCTCTTTGATCTGCTCCTTCTTGACGCCCGCTACCACGTCGGGGATGTCCTCGCCGCGGGTGGCGGTCCTCAAGGCGTCCAGTAATTCGTAGTCCTTGCCCTGCTCTACCTGAACGTAGATATCGGCCTGCTTTGCCGTGTCCGTAGGCCTGGGGTCCACTACGACCAAGGTCCTGTCGTCGAAGCCCCTCTCCGTGAAGAAGCCTCTCGGGTATATGGTGTAGCGGCTCATGTGCCTCGGGTGGGCATGGATGGGGTTGCAGCCCCAGTAGATGATGAGGTCGGCCCTGTTCTTGACCTCGCCCAGGGTGCAGCATGGCGCTCCGACGGTCTGGATGGCCATGACCGACGGCCCATGGCAGACAGAGGCAGTGTTATCGGTGACGCCGCCGGTGATCTCCGCCAGCTCGTTGCCGACTTCCTGCGCTTCGCAGGACGTGGACGACCAGCCGTAGAACAGCGGCCTCCTGGCGTTGGCCAGGATCTGTGCCGCCTTCTCGATGGCGTAGTCGTAGCTAACTGGAGCGAACTCGGTGGTGCCCTCCACTCTCTCCATCGGCCTGGGAACCCTGTGGCCGGCCTGTGCCGACTTGAACTTCTCGTTGCCGATGATGCAGGCGTTCATCGTGTCGACGATCCTGTTGCCGTCGAGCACGACCTTGATGTCGTCGCAAAGGGTACCGCAGAAGGGACAGACCACATCGGTGACTATTTTTAGGTTTTCCTGTTTGGCGACCGTTTCAGCTTTAGTCTCAATCATGCGTTCACCTTCAGGTCTAATGTGGTCTTCTGAAGCAGCTCGATGCCGTTCAGAACTTTCTCGTTAGGCGCTGGTTCGATGGTGACCTTTACTCCTTTGAAGTGGGGCATGCCCGTCGAATACGTATTCGGGCTCGTTACCTGGTTTGCCCATGGCCCCATGGGAATAAAGACCAGCCCAGGGTGCGGACCCTGGGTCGCTTTTACCGCCCTAACGACTACCTCTCCGTAAGCCGATTTGACCCTCACGGTCTGGCCGGGGAAGACCTTGAGCTTCTTGAGGTCGCTCACGTCAACTTCGCATATCCCGCAGGCCTTGATATATTCATCCTCATGCTTGTGCCCCTCGATGGCGACACCCTGCATGAAGGTCCTACCTGATATCAGGTTTGCTTCTATCGAGTTAGTCATTTTCGGGTCTCCTGAGAAGCCCCGGTCACTTCTTCTGTACCGGCGCGGCTTCCAGCTTCTTTCCAGCGCTTGCCTTTGCGATCTCTGCCAGGTCTTCGTCCGCGCCCGCGGCGGCGTGCCCGCCTGCGGCGTGCAGGTCAACCTTCTTCTGGACGGGCGTGGGGCCCAGCTTCTTGATGGTATTGACCATGTCCTTGACGACTTCCGCCCACAGCGCACCTTCCGATGCCGAGACGAAGGTCATCTTGAGCCTCCTGGGGTCGATGCCGAACTGTTCGATGACTTTCCTGGTCAGGGCTATCCTGCGTCTTGCCTTGTAGTTGCCCGCGATGTAGTGGCAGTCGCCGATGTGGCAGCCCGATATGAGCACCGCGTCGGCGCCGAGGCTGAACGCCTCCATGACGAACGCGGGGTCGATACGGCCCGTGCACATCACACGGATGACACGTACGTTGGGGGGGTACTGTATTCTCGATGTGCCCGCCAGGTCCGAGCCTGCGTAGGTACACCAGTTACACAGTATGCCGAGTATCTTGGGTTCGAACTCGTCAGCCATCTTAGGCACCTCCTACGGGGGTGAACAGTGCAGCGATCTGCGCCCTGATCTGTTCGTTCTTAAAGTGTTGCATGGTGATTGCCTTTGCCGGGCACGCTGCGCCGCAGGTGCCGCAGCCCTTACACATCGCATCGTTGACCGACGCTCTCCTGTGGCCCTCGCCGATCTCGCTCAGCGTGATGGCCTTGTACGGGCACAGGCTGCCGCATACTCCGCAGCCGGAGCAGAGGTCGTCGTTCACTTTTGCCGCGATGGGCTCGAGGGCGACCTTGCCCTGGTTGATTGGGACCTGGGCTGCCGCGGCGGCACCGGCCGCCTGGGCTACTGTGTCGGGGATGTCCTTGGGGCCCTGACAGCAGCCGGCCAGGAAGATACCATCAGTGCTCGTGGAGAACGGGTTCAGCTTGGGGTGTGCCTCAAGCAGGAACTTGTCCGGGCTCCTGGAGATGGTCAGCTTGTTCCTGAGTAACTCGGTCGTCTCCTTGGGGACGATGGCGGACGCCAGCACGACCATGTCAGCGTCTAAGGTGACGGGCGTGCCAAGCAGCGTGTCCTCTGCGTGGACGATGCAGTTCTTGGTGACCGGGTCTTCCTCGATGTAGGATACCCTGCCGCGGACGAATTTAGCGCCCTCGTCCTGAATGCGGTAGTAGAATTCTTCGTATGCCTTACCGAAGGCCCGTATGTCCATGTAGAAGAGGTAGGGTATGGTGCCCGGCATCTTCTCCATGATCTGGTGGGCGTGCTTCAGCGAGTACATACAGCAGACTCTCGAGCAGTACGGGTTTGCGTCCTGGTCTCTCGAGCCTGCGCATAATACGAACGCCACGTTGTGCGGCTTCTGGCCGTCCGACGGCCTGATGAGCTTACCGCCGGTCGGGCCTGACGCGTTGATGAGCCTCTCGAACTGGAGGCCGGTGATGACGTTGTCGTACCTGCCATATCCCCACTCCTCCTTCTTCTCGATCTCGTACAGGTCAAAGCCAGTGGCCACGATGATGGTGCCGACCTTGATCTCGACGAGCTCGTCCTTCATGTTGAGGTCGATGGCGTTCTTGTCGCCGCACTTCTTGACACACAGATCGCACTTGATGCAGCTGTCGAAGTCGATGGTGTACTTGAGAGGCACTGCCTGCGGGAAGGGCACGTATATGGCCTTCCTCGGGCCCAGCCCAAGGTCGAACTCGTTGCCCTTGGTTACGGGGCATACTGCAGCACAGTCGCCGCAGCCGTTACATTCGGCTTCCTTGACGCCTCTGGCCTTCCGCCTCACCGTGACGGTGAAGTTGCCGATGTAGCCGTCCACCTTGTCGACTTCCGTGTAGGTCAACGTCTTGATATTCGGGTGCCTGTCGACGTCCACCATCTTCGGGGTCAGGATACACTGCGAGCAGTCCAGCGTGGGGAACGTCTTGTCCAGCCTGGACATGTTGCCGCCGATGCTCGGGTCCTTCTCTATGAGGTAGGTCGTGATGCCCGAGTCGGCGATCTCCAGGGCCGCCTGGATGCCGGCGACGCCCGCGCCGATGACCATGATGGCCTTCTCGACCGGGATGTACTTGGTGTCCAGCGGCTCGAGCAGCGACGCCCTCGCGACGCTCATGCGCACGATGTCCTTCGCCTTCTCCGTCGCCCTCTCCGGCTCCTTCATGTGGATCCAGGAGGACTGCTCACGGATGTTCGCCATTTCGAATATGAACGGGTTCAGGCCGCCTGCCGCCGACGCCTTCCTGAAGGTCGGCTCGTGCAGGCGGGGCGAGCACGCCGCGACCACTACCGCGTCAAGGTTGTGCTCCTTGATGGCGGTCTTGATCTTTTCCTGGCCCGGGGTTGAACACATGTAAGTGTAGTTGTCCGCGTGCACTACGTTGGGGAGCGTCATCGCATATTCCCTCAGCTGATCGATCGGGATGACGCCCGCGATGTTGGTACCGCAGTGACAGATGAACACTCCGACTCTGTTAGGTTTCTTTTCGTTTGCCATTTCTCATCCCTCACACAATCTTATCCAGTAATGAGTCTACCTTGATCTGGTGTGCTTCCAGTCCCAGCTCGTCCGGGCTCATGCCCTGAGCGAGGCCGAGTAGCTGGCCATAGTGCAGCACCGGGATATTGTACTTGTCGCCGAACTTCTCGGCGATCTCCATCTGCCCCAGGTCGAACTGCAGGTGGCAGAACGGGCACACGTCGACGATACAGTCCACGCCGACGGCCTGCATGTTCTTCAGCTTCTCGTTGGTCATGTCGAGGGCGAAGTCCTTCTTGTAGCCTCTGACGCCTCCGCCGGCTCCGCAGCACATCATCTTGTCCTTGTAGTCCATGCTTCTGGCTCCCAGGGCCTCGACCATCTCGTCCAGGAATCTGGGGATCTCGGTGCCGAAGGCCTCGGCGTTAGTGAAGTGCCTCTCCCTGCCGGGCTTGAGTAAGTGGCAGCCATAGTGGATGCCGACCTTGATGCCGTTGAGGGGCTGGACGACGCTGTCCCTGATCTTCTTGATGCCCACGTCATTGTAGAGCTGCTCGGCGACATGGCGGACCTCGATGGATCCCTTGTACTGCATGTCGGCCAGCTTCAGGATGCCGTTGACCTTTTCCATCTCGACCGGGTTTGCCTTTAATTTCTCGTTGACGTCATACAGCGACTTGTAGCAGCCGTTGCACACGACCGTACAGTCCAGGCCCATCTGCTCAGACAGGCAGATGTTCCTCGCGGCCAGGGCTTCCCAGGTCAGTAAGTCCATCGAGCCGAACGCGCCTGGAGCGGGGCAGCAGCCGGCGCCCTTGAGGTCGACGAGCTCGACGCCCAGGTTCTTGGCCGTCTTGATCGTCGAGACCTCGATGCCCGGGTACCTGTTCGGCGCAATACAGCCGAGGAACAGTGATGATTTTAATTTAGCTTCGCTCATTTCTTTACCTCCTTCGCGTCCATCTGTGCCTTGATGGCCATCAGCCCTGTTCCGTCCAGGATGGCCCGCACGCCCGGCATAAACTCCGGGAACGCGTGAGTCGTTGGCGGGTTCTCCGGCAATCCGAGCTTGACCCTGAGCTTCTTGGTCGCGTCGTTGATCGGCACCGCATGGCCGGTCTGGTAGATGAACGTCGCGTTCTGGAGGAAGTTCTTCGGGGCCAGCAGGTTCTTCGTGGCCATGTTCCTGAGCGCGATGATGACGTCTGTCGGCTTGACGTGCCTCGGGCACCTGTCGGTGCAGGTGTAGCAGGTCGAGCAGTACCAGATCTCGTCGCTCTTGAGGAGCTCGTCCTTAAGGCCGAGGGCGGTCATCCTCATGATCTTCCTCGTGCGCAGCGCGTTGCGCCTCCCCATGGGGCAGCCGGCCGTGCAGGTACCGCACTGGTAACATACGGAGATGTTCTCTCCGCCGCCCTTTTCGACCTCATGGGTAAAGTTCACGAGGCCCTTGTTTAAGCTTAAAACCTGAGATTCCAATGCCATTTTTTACGCCCCCTGGATCTTGGGAGTCTTCTCTGCCATCAGCTTGTCCGAGATCTTCTTGGACAGGCTCGTCTCCTCGCCCTTCCAGTTGATCTTGGTCCTCTTCATCTTGATGGTGCCGTCAGCCGGGCACGCCTGGACGCAGGCGCCGCAGTACATGCAGAAGTCCTTGTTGTAGTTCAGCTTGCCGGGCTTCTGTCCCGCTTCCTCTATTGGCGGGATGTATAACGCGTTGGCCGGGCAGACCTCGACGCAGGTCGAGCACCCTGCCGGGCACTTGGAGGTGACGAGCTCGTACTCGCCCTCGAATATCTTGTTGACCTTGGCCGCGTCCCGCGGGCAGATGACCTGGCACCACGAGCAGGTGATGCACTTGTCCAGGTCGATGTCGACCTTGCCGCTCAGCATCGGCTTGGCGATCTCCTTTCTCTCGAGCTTGATGGCCTCTTCGGGGCAAGCGGTGATGCATAGCTGGCAATAGTCGCACTTCTTCTCATCGAAGTTAAGCTTGCCGATCTTCTTGACCGTGAGCGGGGTCGGCTCCTTGTAGTCAATCTTATAAGCGTCACAAAGCTCGGCACAAATGCCGCAGAGCGTGCACTTGTCCTCGTCGAGCTTATAGTCAAGCGCGTACTTGGTGTTGGTGGATGACGCCTTATGGCCCTGGTCCACGTCCGCCACTTCCCTCTTGATGGCGTCCCTGGGGCAGACCTCCTCGCAAAGCACGCAGTGCGTGCACTTTTCGGGGTCGATCTTCGCGTCCTTGGCGATCTGGGGGAAGCCCTGCTGCTCGATGATGGGCAGCTTCGGCTGGCCGTCTACGGTCAGCTTGATCGCGTCGAACGGGCACATAATGTTACATACGCCGCAGTACGAGCACTTCTTGGCGTCGACGTCGATCTTCGAGGTCTTGGCCTTTCCGCGCCCTACAGCTCCGAGGGGGCCCTTGCTGATTGCCTCCTCCGGACATGCGTCGATACACACTCCACAACCGGTACACTTGTCGAGGTCAACCGTTAAGTTAGACTTAGTCAATAACAGTTTTTGCTCGACATCCAGCTTGTTGTTCTCTATTTTTTTCGCATAACTGGGAAACAAGTATCTTCTCCTCCTATACGTTCATTCCGTTGTAAGCGTGATCGCACGCTGAGGACATACCATTAAGCAAATGCCGCAACCATTGCAAACATCCTCATCGACCACTACAGCCTTTCCGTTCAGCACGTTGTAGGTCTTCTTTCGGGTCACCGGGTTGATGACCGTAAGCTCCAACGCATTGACCGGGCAGGCGACAACGCAATTATTGCAACCAGTACAGATTCTGCCCTGGATATCTAACGCTATTGCCGTCACTTTTACGCACCAGCCATTGGTTTTTGTTGGTTTTTGTATGATTACGTACCTATTTAAAGGTTGCCATAAGCCACACAATAACCTACGTTTGCCTATTTTTTTGGCACGAATATCTTTACTTGGGCCTGACATTTTATATATTTTTTCCCTTCTGGCCTTTGCTGAGACATCGGCTTATATTGGTTCGTTATGTCTAATCGGTGAGATTATGACCGTGATTCCGGCCGGGACGCTCGTGCCGGCCCTGCCGGTTGGTTATCGTATTTAATTACAATCTCAAACCTATGACTTTATAAACTTTTCCAGTAGATGAAAATAAATAATGGTTATTTTTAACATATTTTATAGGTCGAAAGGAATATATACTTATAAATTATAGTTATATATAAGGGTCTGTCTATATAAGATTGTCGGTCCGCCCGGAGAGCGCATACCACAGGCCAGACAGCGCTTATACTATAGTAATTGCATTCAGCGCGGACAATCTAATATTATATGCCCTGAGAGACGGTGAAAAATTTTTCAGTTATAACTAAAGCTTTAAATACCCCTGCCGGGAAAAAAGATTGTACTAAACACTGGATCTATGAGATGGGCCAAGGAAGGGCCCATAAGATAGGACCTGTCTTGTCAATGGAGTGAATGAAATGGGAGAAAAAGTAAAGGTAATCGAGTCATGGATAGGCGCCTGCGCCGGCTGTGAGATCTCGGTGCTCGACCTGCACGAAACTCTCTTGTCCGTACTGGAAAAGATCGAGTTCGCGTACATCCCCGTCCTGATGGATGTCAAGCACCCGCCTAAGGCGACCGTAGGTATCGTCAGCGGCGGCGTCAGGAACAGCGACAACCTGCACGAGCTGCTGGAGATCAGAAAGAACTGTGACATTTTAATCGCGCTGGGAAGCTGTGCCTGCTTCGGCGGCACGCCCGGCATGGCCAACTTATACGACCTGAACTCGCTGCTCGAAGAGGTCTACATGACCACCAAGAGCACGAAGAACGACATCGGAAGGCTCCCGTACATGGATGGCCTGCCGACCCTCCTGCCGGACATGAGGCCGGCCAGCGACTACGTCAAGGTAGACGTCATGATCCCGGGCTGCGGCCCGACCCCCGCAATGATCGGTGCGGCCATCATGTCGCTGCTCGGCGGCGCTCCCTACGAGCTCAGCAAGAAGTCCGTATGCGACGAGTGCCCGAGGGAGAAGAGCGAGCGCAACATCAAGAAAGTCCTGAGGCCCTTCGAGGGCACCCCGGACGACAAGAAGTGCCTGTTCGAGCAGGGCTACATCTGCAGCGGCTCTGCCACCCGGGCGGGCTGCGGCGCACTGTGCCCGACCGCGGGAGCTGCCTGCCGTGGCTGCTTCGGCAAGTGTGAGAACGCGCCCGAGCAGGGCGCCGCGATGATCAGCGCCGTCACGTCCTGCTACGGCCTGGACGACGACCCGACGGTCGACCTCGACAAGATGGTCGCGGATATCTATGACCCCATCGGCAACTTCTACAAGTACACCGTGCCCGTCTCGTTCCTGACCAGGAAGGTCGTCGAGAAGGTAAAGTGAGGTGAATTATCATGGTCAAGCAAATTAAAGTAGCACCAGTATCAAGGATCGAGGGCCACGCCCAGATCACCATAGACATGGAGGACAGCGGCAAGGTAACCGACGCCCGCCTCAACATCATGGAAGTCAGAGGCTTCGAGAAGTTCCTCCAGGGCAGGGCCGTCGAAGAGGCACCCCGGATCGTCACGCAGATCTGCGGCATCTGCCCCGTATCGCACCACCTGGCCTCCGCAAAGGCCGTCGACCAGTGTTTCGGTGCCGGCACCGCTCCCACGGCCACTATGCTCCGTGAGCTCATGCAGATGGGACAGTACATCCACTCCCATTCGCTGCACTTCTACTTCCTGGCCGCCCCGGACTTCGTCTTTACTCCGGACGGGGACCCGAAGCAGAGGAACGTGTTCGGCATCATAGCCGCCAACCCGGACCTCGCCGTGCAGGCGGTCAAGTTCCGAAAGATCGGCCAGCAGATCGTCGAGGCCACCGCGGGCAGGTCCATCAACCCCGTGACCTACGTTCCGGGCGGCATCACCAAGGGCCTGACCCAGGAAGAGGTCGACAAGCTGCTGCCCATGGCCAAGCAGGCCGTGGAATACGGCAAGGCGACCCTGGCCCTCGCAAAGCCCATCTTCAACCAGTACATCGACGCGATCAAGCTGTTAGGCGACGCCGACTCGATGCACCTGGGCCTCGTGAAGAACGGCAACCTGGAACTCTACGACGGCACGATGAGGCTGCTCGGCAAGGACGGCAGCATCGTCAAGGAGTTCGCGGACAAGGACTACCTCCAGTACATCGCCGAGTACGTATATCCGCACTCCTACATGAAGGCGCCCTACTGGAAGGACATGGGCTGGGAGAACGGCATGTACCGTGTCTCGCCGCTGTCGAGGATCAACGTCTGCGACCAGATCGACACCCCGCTCGCCAACGCCGAGCTGCAGGAATTCCGCAAGGCGTTCGGCCGGCCGGCCCAGAAGACCCTGCTGTACCACTACGCCAGGCTCATCGAGCTGCTCTATGCGTCCGAGAAGGCCGTCGAGCTGCTCTCCGACCCCGCCATCATGGGCAAGGAGTTGCGCGTGCCGGTCAAGGCGAGGGCCGCAACGGGCGTCGGCATCATCGAGGCCCCGAGAGGCACCCTCATCCACGACTACGACACGGACGACAAGGGCTTCATAACCAAGGCGAACATCATCGTCGCCACGGCGCACAACAACAAGGCCATCAACGTCGGCCTGAAGAACACCGCCCAGAAGATCATTAACACCCCCACTCCCGCCGAGGGTATCCTCAACAGGATGGAAATGGTCATCCGGGCCTACGACCCGTGCTTCTCGTGCGCAACCCACACCGTCACCGGCAAGATGCCCCTCGAAGTGGTCATCAACAGGCCGTCGGGCAGGGAAGTCATCAGGCGCTAAGGATAAAATGAACTTGCGAGCCCTTCGGGGTTCGCTCTCTTCTATTTTTCTGAAAGTAACTCTGATCCCCATCGGCTTCGCGGGATTAAAACTGGAAGCTCCAGGCGTGTGGCAATTAAACGCAAAAATTTATACGCTATCGATGCAATTTATGGCAATCATGAAGCCGGCCCCGCTTGTAACTGTATTGATCCTGGTTCTAACGATGACGGCAGTTAGCGGATGCTTTAGCGCGCCCCATAAGATCACGCCGACCGTGGGGCCCGATGCCACCATCGAGCCGACGGCCGTGCCGGCGACGGCCACGCCAAAGCCCACCCCGGCTTTCATCCAGCCCACGATGACCGTCGTGGACGACACCACCTCGATCTCGGGCGGCATGGACGGCATGGCGAATGGCTTCCGCCTGAAGCAGGGCGCATACGTCGTCACCTGGTCCGGCTCCGGGACGCGACTCGGCTTCTCGCTTACGGACGCGAGCGGCAACGGCATGGCGAACGTATCGGACGGCAGGACGTCGGGAAGCAGGCTGATGGTCATCGACGACAACTCCATCTATCCTGGCAACTATACCCTTATGGCCACGTCGGACGGCGAATGGTCCGTCATTATCAAGCGGCCGGATACGTCATCCGCTGTGTCACTGCCCGTGACCGTGGGCGCTGCCGAGGCGGACGGCATCGCCGTTTCAGAGCCGTTCAAGGCGCAAAAAGGAGATCTCAAGATCAGCTATTCCTTTAGCCGTACAGCGTATGGCACGGGCTATGTGAACGTCTACGACGTCCTGACGGGCGAATCGTTCTATACCAGGCCCATGACCGGCGGCTCCCAGACCGGCATGTCCAACGCGGAAGTGCCAGTCCAGGGCGTCTACATCGCGCAGGTCACCGTGCCCGCCGGCGCCTCATACGCCGAAGTCACCATCAGCCAGTGATGCCTGGCCGATCAATCAAAGCAAAATAAAGAATGCTCTAAGCGTTTTCAGCCACGAAGCGGCTGAAAACGCTTAGAGCATTCTTATAATTTTTCGAGAGCCTTGACAATAGTTTATTATCCGCCAGCGGGACAGCATACTCCGGTTTATATCATTGGAAGGCAAATGGCTATTGTATGAGGATACACTGTATTCAACACGTCCCCTTCGAGGACATGGCGAGCATCGAGTCCTGGGCAAAAAGCAAGGGGCACTCCACGGGAACGACTCATATCTATAGAGAAGAGCTCCCTCTTCTGGGCAGCTTCGACTGGCTCGTGGTCATGGGCGGCCCCATGGGGGCCGATGACGATGTGAAGTATCCATGGCTGAAGGACGAAAAGCGGTTCATCAGGAGCGCCGTCGCCACGGGAAAGATCGTCCTGGGAGTGTGCCTGGGCGCGCAGCTTATCGCCGGGGCCATGGGCGGCACCGTAACGAAAAATAAGTTCAGGGAGGTCGGCTGGTTCCCGGTGAAGCTGACCCCCGAAGCCCAAAATTCGCCCGTATTCAGACGGCTTCCCCGGGAGCTCATGGCTTTCCACTGGCACGGGGATACGTTCTCGATCCCCCCGGGCGCGAGGAAGCTCGCATCGAGCGAAGCCTGCGATAACCAGGGGTTCGAGTTGGGCCGGGCCATCGGCCTGCAGTTCCACCTGGAATCGACGAGGGAAAGCATCGAGAAGCTAATCGGGAATTGCTCCGGAGACCTTGACGGGAGCCGATACGTCCAGGATGCGGAGCATATCAGGACGGGCTATGGCCATCTACCCGAGGTAAACCGGGCCCTGTACCTGCTGCTCGACAGCATTGAGAGCGAATACGGCAAAGACCCTGATAAGTAAGGACGAAAGAGCGGCCCATATAATACCACTAATTTTTAATATTTTGAAAATAAGTCTATATTGTGCTTGAGCTTTCGCTGGTGTTGTTTTGCGCTTCGGTGTTCGGCGGCATCGTCGTCGGCGCCTTTGCCGGCTTGTTGCCGGGCATCCACGTCAATAATACCTCCGCCATACTGCTGGGCATGACGCCGGCGCTCGTGGCCTCGGGTTTACCGGCGCTCTATGTGGCGGTCATGATCGTGGCGAGCACCATATCCCAGAGCTTCCTGGACATAGTGCCCTCGATCTTTTTAGGCGCGCCGGACGAGGCCACGGCCATGGCCGTTCTTCCAGGCCACCGGATGCTGCAGGAAGGCCGGGGCGTCGAGGCCGTGCGGCTATCGGCCATGGGCAGCGGCCTGGCCATCGGCGCATCGCTTTTACTGATGGCCCCGATATCGCTCTTTTTCAAGTCGCTCAACGGGCCTATACAGGGCTATATGGGCATTATCCTGATCGCTATTTCGGCGCTGGTGATACTCTCGAACCGGGGGAAGGGGCCGTTCGCCGGCGCACTGGACAGGCTGAAGGCCATCGCCTGGGCCGCCGCCATATTTCTCGTCTGCGGTCTTCTGGGCCTGGCGGCGTTCAGCGCCGAGGGCCTGCTCGTCCCGCTGGTCCATATCGCGGCCCCCGAAATGCTGCTGCCACTGCTCTCAGGCCTATTCGGGGCTCCGACGCTTCTGCTGAGCCTGAACTCCTCTCCCGCTATGCCGCCCCAGCACAAGAGCACATTGTCTCTGCCCGCGGGCGATGTCCTCAGGAGTGCCCTCGCCGGCACTGCGGCGGGGGCGCTGGTATCCTGGTTCCCGGCGGTAAGCACGGGCGTGGCGACCACGGTCACGGGCATGCTCTCGAAGAAGAGCGAGGCCGACGACCGGAAGTATATCGTTTCCATCTCTGGCGTGAACACGGCGAACGCCGTCTTTTCACTCGTAGCCCTGTACGTCATCGGCCACCCGAGGAGCGGCGCCGTGGCCGCGGCCCAGAGCGCCATCGGCTCCATCGACTTCGAGACGTTCATGCTGCTGGCCTTCGCCATGTGCCTGGCCGGGGCGCTCACGTACCCGGTGACGATACTGGCCGGCGGCGTTGCCTCGGGGGTCTTCACGAGGGTGAACTACAGGCTGCTCAACGCCACAGTGCTGTTATTTTTAGCGGCAATGTGCCTGGCGATGACGGGCTTCCTCGGGCTGGCCGTGTTCGCGGTGGCGGGGATGGCCGGCCTGGCCCCGCACCTGGTAAACGTCAGAAAAACATGCCTGATGGGCGTGCTCCTCGTGCCCTGCATTATCTATTTTATATGAGGCTTCATGCCCTCTGCGCGCTCCGGCGGGCGCTCTTTCCCGAGCCTGGCCTGGAGCGCCTTCTTCAGCGTATCGATCGTGTCGCGCTGCTCGATGCGGTTTAGCGCTATTTCCGCCTCGTACATGGCCGAGTTCTCGCCCAGGGCCTCCTTCAGCGGCACGGCGGCACGCTCGTCGCCGATGAACCACAGCGCCCAGGCCGCCTCCCGGCGCACCGCATCGTCCTCGTCCCTCAGCGCCCCGATGAGCGCCGGCACGGACCTTTCGTCCTGGGTCTCGCCCAGGGCCCAGACCAGCTCCCAGCGATGCTCCGGATTTTGGGCAAGCGCGCCCAGCAGCGGCTCGACGGCCCTGTCGCCGATCCTCACCAGGCCCCAGGCCGCCTCCCGGCGCACGATGCTGTCCTCGTCCTTTAGCGCCTCCATTAGGGGGCTGATGCCCCTCGAATCGCCGATGCCGCCGAGCGCAACGGCCGCCTCGCGCCGGATGCCCTGGTCCCTGTCGCCGAGCGCCTCGGCCAGGGGCGCCAGCGACCGGGCGTCCCGGATGGAGCCCAGCGCGACCGCCGCGCCCATCCGGAGGCCGTTATTCTTATTCTTTAAGGCCTTGTTCAGCAGCTCCACCATCCGGAACATGACGATGGCGGCGTTGCTCCGCACGTACATGTCCTCGTCGTTCATGGCCCTGTTCAGGGGGCTCATGGCCTTGCGGATGAAAACGTCCGCGGAGTTATCGTGCACCTCGTATAATACCCTTAAAAGCGGCTCCACCGACGCTACGAGCGCCTCCGCGGCGCGGCGCCGGACCTCCCGGCCCTCGCTGTTCAGCGCCTTCAGCATCGGGTCCAGGATGAGTAAAAAGGTTATGGCAGCGTTGCTCCGCACGCTGAAGTCCGCGTCGTTCATCGCCATAACGAGGGCGCCGATGATGCGCTCATTGGACACGAACCTGAGGGCACTGGTATCCTCCAGCCGGCCGCGGCGGTTCTCGTACTTGAGCGCCTTCACGAGCGGGCCCATTATCTTCCGTATCAGGGCGTCGGCCGCGTTATCGTCGACCTCGCTCAGGACATTTAGCAGCGGCTCCAGGATGGTCACGAACACGCCCACGGCGTTCCCCCGCACCGTGACGTTATCGACCACCAGCGCCCCGATGAGAGGGTCGAGTGCGCCCAGCGCGGTCATGCCGGCCTCTCCCCTTATGGAGAAGTCCTCGCTATTCAGGCCTTTTACCAGGGACTCGAAAATGAGTGAAAGCGAGATGGACGCGCTGTTGCGGACCAGGCCATCGTCGTCCCGGAGCGCGTCGAGCAGGGGCCCCACGGCCCGGGCGTCGTTAATCTCGCCCAGCGCCCAGGCCGACTTCCAGCGGACGTCGGCGTCCGGGTCCCGTAGCGCCTTCATGAGCTGCGCCACGGCGCCTTTTTTACCTAACTTGACGAGCGCCCAGGCCGCGTCCCAGCGGACCGACTGCGCCTCGTCCTTCATGGACTGTAAAAGCGGGCCAACGGCGCGCTCGTCGCCTAAATCGCCCAGCGCAAATGCGGCGCCCTTGCGGGCGTAGTCGTCCTTCTCGGCCAGAGCGCCGATGAGCATGTCCACGGCCTGCGGCCCGAAGTTCCGGAAAGATATAGCGGCCTCGTTGCGCACCTCCTCGTCCTCGTCCTTCAGCGTCTCCACCAGCGGGCGCACGGCCCGGGGGTCGCCGATGCTGCCGAGCGCGACGGCCGCTGCCTTTCGGATGGAATCGTTGCGGTCCTTAAGCGCCTCGATGAGAGGCTCGACGGCCCGCGCGTCCCGCAACTCCCCCAGGGCCCAGATGGCCGTCAGCCGGTGGTCCCTCTCGCCGGACTTGAGCTTTTCGATGAGCGGTATGACCGCCCGGTCGCCGTCCACCCGCACCAGGGCCCAGGCCGCGTCCCAGCGCACGCCCCGGTCCCGGTCGCCGAGCGCCTCGACCAGCGGCCCCACGGCTCTTTCGTCCCGGATCTCGCCCAGCGCCCAGGCGGCGTTCTGCCGGACGAACTCGCTCCGGTCGTTAAGGGACTCGATGAGGGGCCCGACGGCGTCCGGTCCGAAGCCGATGAGGGCCATGGCCGCCTCCCGGCGGACCCTCTCGTCGTGGTCCTTGAGCGCCGCGATGAGCGGCTCCACGGTCCCCGGCGCCTTGAGGGCGCCCAGCGCGATGGCCGCGACCCGCCGGACAGCGTCATCCTCGTCCTTCAGGAGCGCGGCCAGCGGCAGCGCGCCCTCCATATATTTGAAAACGCCGAGCGCCCAGGCGGCGTTCTGCCGGACTCCGACGTCCCTGTCTTTGAGCAGTGTAAGCATCGCCCCGGCCGCTCGGATATCGCCGATGTTTCCCAGCGCCCAGGCGGCATCCCGCCGCACGCCGGCGTCCTTATCGCCCAGCGCCTCGAGGAGGGGCGGAACGGCCTTCAGGTCCGCTATCGTGCCCAGCGCGATGGCCGCGTCCCTCCGCAGCTCGTAGAACTGGTCCCTGAGCGCCTCGGCCAGGGGCCCGACAGCCCGGGCGTCCTTGAGGCTGCCTAATGCAATAGCAGCCTCCCGGCGTAAGGCATAGTGGTCGTCCTTTAAAATGGATATGAGGGGCTCGACGCCCGCCGGGTCGCCCGAGCACCCGAGGGCGATCGCCGCGTCCAGCCGGACGTCGATGTCGTTGTACGGCTCCAGCGCCTTAACCAGGCTATCGGTGTCCCTCTCAGGCATAACAGATCAAAGTTTGACTTCCAGGTCTTCGCTGTTCACTCGCAACTCGTAGGCCTTCACGGGCTCCTTGCCGAGCAGGTTGAGCGGCGCGCCCGTGGTCACGTCGAACTGCGCTGAGTGAGCTATGCACATGACGATGTTGCCCGTGAGTATGCCGGTGGAGAGTTTCGCCCCCATGTGCGAGCATTTATCCTCAAGGGCGTAGTACTTCCCGCCGACATTCGCAATGAGTACTTTAACGCCATTTATCGTATAGCCTTTCATAGTACCGGCGCCGATGTCGGCGGCCTTCGCGACCTTGACGTAACCGTTCATATCAATACGAATAATAGCGTGGCGTTCAGCTATATATTTAATGTCTTATCGAAGTACCCGGTCTTCTTCGCATTTCGACGTGCACCATCATGCAGGGCGTCGAACCGCGAAGGTAACTTTGAATTTTTTTTTATTGTTAATGTACTGTTATTTACTGGTAACGATATCGAAAACATGTTCGCAGACGCATCTAAAGGCTTATATCTTCCCTCGTGATTATAAAGTTCGATAATTTATGGTACGAATAGCGCTGCCCAATAAAGGAAGAGTATACGAGCCGATCATGGACCTTTTCGAGCGGGCAGGGCTGCATATCGTGGACCACTCCGATCGGAGCCTCTTCGCGAAGACGGTGGACGACGAGATCTCGCTACTGTTCGCCCGGGCGCGGGACATCCCCGAGTACGTGGAGAACGGCGCGGCCGACCTGGGCATCACGGGCGAGGACTTCATCCACGAGTCCGGGGCGGACGTCGAGACGCTGCTCGACCTGGGCATCGGGAAGGCCGACCTCGTGCTGGCCGTGCCCGAAGAGTCGGGCATCGAGAAGGCAGAGCAGCTTAAGGATAAAAAGATAGCCACCGAGTTCCCGGCGATAACGAGGAAGTTCTTCGAGTCAAAAGGCATTCACGTGCACGTCGTCGAGGTCTCCGGGGCCACCGAGATCACGCCGCACATCGGCGTCGCCGACGCGATCGTCGACCTCACGTCCAGTGGCACGACGCTGTCCATCAACCACCTCAAGGTCGTCGAGCACGTGCTGCGCACCTCGCAGAAGCTCATCGCCAGCAAGGAGAGCCTTGCTAAGCACCCAAAAAAGGTCTCGGAGATCAAGCTGGCGCTGGAGAGCGTCATCGAGGCCAAGGGCAAGCGCTATCTGATGATGAACGTGCCGGCGGCGGCGCTGGAGGCGGTGAAGAAGAAGCTGCCGGGCCTGTCGGGCCCCACCGTCATGAAGGTGGAAGCGAACTCGCCCATGTGCGCGGTCCACGCGGTCGTCCACGAGCGGGAGATCTACAAGGTCGTCAACGAGCTGAAGAGCGTCGGCGCCCGGGACATCCTCATCGTACCGATCGAGCGCATCGTCCGATAAATTATCGTTGATTTTGAATGGAGCATCTGTGACTATGATCGACTGGAAGAAGTGGAAGCATGTGACCAAGCTGGACCCGGATAAGACGATTACCCCGAAGGCAGTGGCGGAGATAGTGGACTCGGGAACGGACGCCATCATGATCTCCGGCACGCAGAACATCACGAAGGATAACGTCTCCCACCTCGTTGAAATGCTCAAGGATTACAGCATCCCCAAAGTGCTGGAGCCCGCGGGCACTGAAGGCCTCCGGGACGACATGGACCTGATCTTCGTGCCGTCCATACTGAACACCGACGTGGCCTTCTGGCTCATGGGCGTCCACAAGATATGGGTACAGCACTTCGATGTCGACTGGGAAAAGATCGTGCCGGAAGCTTACATAGTCATGAACCCCAGGTCAGCCGTGGCCATGGTGACGAAGGCAAAGACCGAGATGACGCCCCGCGAGGCTGCCGCCTACGGGGAGTGCGCGGACCGGTTCTTCCACTTCCCCATCGTGTACGTCGAGTACAGCGGCACATTCGGCGACCCGGCGCTGGTCAGGGCGGTCAGGGAAAAGCTGCATGGCGCCCGGCTTTACTACGGCGGAGGCATCAACTCCCGTGAAAAGGCCGAGGAGATGGCGCGGTATGCGGACACCATCGTCGTGGGCAACGCAGTCTACGAGGCGGAAGGTGTCGAGAAGCTCAGGGAGACCATCGTAAAATAAGTTCCTTCGAAATATGTTTAACCACTTTCGAGGGCGCTGACGGGCGTTAATATTATGTCCGTATGCAGTCGGTTATTTATACAGCCGCAGCCGGTAAGTGAATAGCCTGTAGTCTATCTCGTATTTTTTAAACCGCGAGGCCGCGGCTATCTCGCCCAGCCGCTTCTCGTCGTAGAAGGGCTCGGTGAGCGTGTGGAAGTGCATGAACGTCGACGCGATGAAGCCGTAGCGCTTTTTCATCTCCGACCAGACGGTGGGGTTGACCTTACTCGGGATGTCGTAGATCCACGCTTCACCGCCTTCCCTCAAAACCCGGTAGATCTCATCGAGCGCCTTCTCGGGCTCCTTCCAGTGGTGGAACGAGAGCGTGCTTATCACCAGGTCGAATTCCCGGTCGCCGAACGGCAGCTCGCCGGCGTTCCCTGCCTTAAAGTCTATGTTAGCGGCGCCATTTTGTATGGGCAGGCGGGAAGCGATCTTCACCATGTCCGCGGACAGGTCCAGGCCCGTGACGTGGACGTACCGATTCTTCGAGGCGATCGCCAGCGGAAGCCTCCCGGGTCCGGTACCGATGTCCAGTATGCGGCCGATATGCACTCGCTCCAGCACCTGGGCGGCGACGCTCTCATAATAATCCCGGACCATGCGGGATGATGCGAGCCACGAGTAGAGCCTGGAAAAAGGAAAAGGTATGGCCTCGGGCTCGAGCCGGGCCAGCAGGTCGCGCAGAGTCATAATTATGCGTATGGCGTTGTGCCGCAATAAAAGTTATTAGAGTAGGGCCGCGAGGAGCACGCCGAGAAGCGCTATGGCCATGGACGCCATGGTCGTCTTCCGGGCCTTTCCGACGGTCCCGATGTCGTGGCTTTTCATGAGCGTGTAGCACACGTAGGCCAGGATGGCGACCGACAGGAAGGCGGAGACGCCGTATATCGGGCTCATGTGGAACTTCGGGCTGCCCATGAGGAGGGGCAGGGGCGACAGGAGCATGCCAAGGACATAAAGCGCCACAGCAAGATTTTTAGCCGTATCCGGTCCCCGAGTGCGGGCCACCGTCCGGACATTCCTCAGCGCGTCGCCCTCCATGTCCATGATGCCCTTCATAATTTCGCGGCCCATGCCCACCACGAAGGCTATGGCCGCGATGACGTAAAGCGTGGGGTCGTTACCGGCGAAGAGCATGCTGCCGAACAGGAAAGGCGCTGCCATGGTGAAGCTGATGTAAATATTGCCCCAGATGCCGTACTCCTTGAGCCGGGCATTATAGAGCACGCCGAAGAGGACGAGGAATATGAGCACCAGGACGGCGCCCATGCTGCCAGTGAAATACATGGCGACGGCGCTCATGAGCGACGCGATTATGGCCACCCACAGGGCCTCGTTCCTGGAAATGTCGCCCCTCACGATGGGACGGTCCGTGCGGTTATTTTTTATGTCAACGTCCACGTCGAAGTAGTCGTTCAGGGCGAAGGCGCCCATCTCGGCCAGCACGGCGCCCATGACGCCCGCCACGGCGACTGTCGCGTCTGGCACGCCCCCTTTGCCGATGACCAGGGCGACAAGCACGCCCAGCCCGTATATGATACCGTGTTCCAGCCGCGTCAGTTCCCAGATAGCCTTGAGCTTGTTCGCCATAAAAGTCCCCGGCAAATGTTAAAGCTAAATCACGCCCAATCCTATAAACGATTTTCCATGCTCCCGCTCTACGTGTACCACGCCCGCCAGGACGACCCGAAGAAGTGCTCAGCCCGGCGCATGGAGAAGTTCGGTCTGGCGACGGTATACAAGACTGTGGGAAAGTTGCCGAGGGGCGCCGTCCTGCTGAGCCCCATCGCGAAAAAGGCCCTTTCGAGGGCCGACCTGGAATATGCCCGCAGGGGCATCGTCGTGCTCGACTGCACCTGGGGCGAGGTGGAGCGCATTTTCCCGAAGCTAAAGCCGAAGCGCCTTGAAGAGAGGGCGCTGCCCTACCTGCTGGCGTCTAATCCCGTGAACTACGGGAAGCCCTTCATGCTGAACAGCGCCGAGGCGTTCGTCGCCGCCTTATACATTTTAGGCTGTGCTGGCCAGGCCAGGGAAGTGGCGGAGAGGTTCAAATGGGGAGAAACGTTCCTGGCCCTGAACAAAGAGCCCCTGGATGCATACGCTTCAGCGGTAGATTCAGAGGACGTCATCTCTATTCAGAAGGATTTCATGCCTGAGTAACATATAAGTAATCACGAATATAATATAATTATACAGGCACATGGTGTGCGTGCCAGAATTTACTTATCACCAGATAA
This sequence comes from Methanocella sp., assembly GCF_035506375.1. Taxonomy (NCBI): domain Archaea; kingdom Methanobacteriati; phylum Methanobacteriota; class Methanomicrobia; order Methanocellales; family Methanocellaceae; genus Methanocella; species Methanocella sp. Next base: position 25,989 of record NZ_DATJPM010000074.1, on the reverse strand, counting down.
AAAAATGCTATCCGCAATAGGGGGCGCGGAGGTATTGTGTATAGCCTTGCATATTCATTAAAGCCCCTCGCAAGCAGTGATTTTTCCAGACAGTTACCGGTGGCCATGGGAGGCGCCCGTCATGGTCGGCCTTGTGCCCGATAACAGGGATAACTTTTATGACAGGCTCCACGGCTCGATGATCCTGCCGTCCAGCGTCGTCGAGTTCTACCCGGACCCTACGATGGTCATCGACAACGAGGGCCACGTCGTGGCCTGGAATAAGGCGATGGAGAAGATGACGGGCGTGGCGGCCGAAGACATGCTCGGCAAGGGTAACTACGAGTACGCCATACATTTCTACGGGGAGCGCAAGCCGATGCTTATGGACCTCATCGGGCAGCCGGTCAAGGTGGTCGAGAGCAGTTACACGAACGTCGTCGCGCAGGAGGACAAGCTCGAGGCGCTGACGATAAAGGCCCGGGTCAGGGGCCGGGACGTCGTGCTCTGGGGGTCGGCCGCCCGGCTGTACGGCCTCAACGGTAAGGTGGTCGGCGCCATCGAGTCCATCCGGGACATTACCTCGCAGGTCATGGTCGAAAAAAAGCTGATGGAGTCCGAGGAGAAATACCGGGCGATCACCACTTCGACGAACGACGGCATCATCACGCTGAACAGGAAGGGGATCGTCGACTACGTTAATCCCAGCGGGCAGAAAATCATGCGCCGGTCACAGGACGATATCATCGGCCACCACTTCACGGATTTTGTCGCGGCCGGCTATAGGGACCGGGCTGTCCGTGCATTCAGCAAGGGGATGTCGGGAACGTCGGTCCGCCCCTTCTCGATAGAGATCGTCGACGGAGAAGGCGGGCGGGTGCCCGTCGAGCTCAGCGGCAGCGCGCTGATGGAGGGAGGCGAGAAAAGAGGGGCCATCGTGTCTTTCCGGGACGTGAGAGAGCTCTGGAAGGCGAGGGAGGAGCTGGAGCGCCGCGTCGAGGAAAGGACGCAGGAGCTGGCGCATAGCGAGGAGAAGTTCCGGGTGCTTGCCGAGACCACGTCCTCTGCCATTTTCATATACCAGAACAGGCGGTTCATCTACGTGAACCCGGCTATGTGCCACATCACCGGCTACTCGAAGGAAGAGCTGTTTGCTATGGACTTCTTGGGATGGATACACCCCGATTTTCAGGAAACCGTCAGGAGCTATGGCCATGCCCGGCGCCTCGGCCGCCCGGCTCCCAGGAGCTATGAGATCAAGTTCATCACAAAAGGCGGGGAGGAACGCTGGGCGGAATTGACGCCCGGGCTCATCGAGTATCGCGGTAAGCCCTCCACCCTCGTCACGGCCGTCGACATCACCGAGCGCAAGCATGCCGAGGAAGAGATGAAGCGCGCCAAGGAGAACGTCGAGATGTACCTGGACCTCATGGGCCACGACATTAACAACATGAACCAGGTCGCGCTCGGATACCTCGAGATGGCCCTGGACACGTTACCCGTGAACGACCCGGTCTCCACTTATTTAAGCCGGTCCTGCGCGATGCTCCTTGAAAGCTCCCGGCTCATCGATAACCTGAGGAAGGTCCAGCAGGCAACGGGGAGGAAGCTGAAACTGGAACCGGTCGATCTCTCCGTCATTTTATCGGAAGTGGTGGCCGAATATATGGTAGTGCCCGGCAGGGACGTCACCATCGAGTATACGGCCGTCACGTGCCTTGTACGGGCCAACCGGCTGTTGAAGGACGTGTTCTCGAATATCGTCAGCAACGCCATCAAGCATTCGACCGGCCCCCTGAAGGTATTCATCGGGATCAGGCCCGTAAAACACAATGGCGCCCGCTGCTGCGAGGTGAGCGTCGAGGATAACGGCCCGGGCATTCCCGATGACCTCAAGGATAGCATCTTTTCTCGCTCAAAGCGCGGCCAGACGAAGGCCCGCGGCAGCGGCCTGGGCCTTTATATCGTGCGGTCGCTCGTGGAGGGATTCAACGGGCGTGTCTGGGTGGAGGACAGGGTGCACGGAGAGCCAGGCAGGGGAAGCCGGTTCATCGTACAGCTTCCCTCCGTAGACTAACCACAGAGGTCACGAAGGCTATTGTTTTCACCACAGTGGGCACTGAGGACTTTTATTTTCACCACAGTGGTCACCGAGAGATAATTCACCACAGTGGTCCACAGAGGCCACAGAGGATTTTATTAATTTTCACCACAGGGGTTCACAGTGGTTTTTTTATAATTGGCCACAGAGGCATCATAGAGTCCACCGAGACAGTCAACGGGCGGGGTCTGCGAGGGGCGAGCCAAAGGCGAGTCCCCTTCAGCATTTAAAAAAATACCTCTGTGGCCTCTGTGAACCACTGTAGTGAAAATAAAACCTCTGTGACCACTGTGAACCCCTGTGGTGAAAATTAATAATATCCTCTGTGGCCTCTGTGAACCCCTGTGGTGAATTATTTCTCAGTGCCCACTGTGGTGAAAATAATAAGCCATCGTGTCCCCTGTGGTAACATTCATGACTAGTACTTTCGGGGTGCGAGGGAAAAGATGATTTAAGATGGGGGCATCCATTGCGCTAATGAAAATAGCCGAGCTCGACCTGCCCGCCAGCATCAAGGACTTTTACGAGGCTTCCGGCATCAAGGAGCTCTACCCGCCCCAGGCCGAGGCCGTGAAAAAGGGCTTCCTGGATGGGAAGAGCCTTTTAGCCGCCATACCCACGGCCAGCGGAAAAACGCTTTTAGCAGAGATGGCCATGCTCAAGTCCATCGCCGCCGGGGGCAAAGCCCTCTACATCGTGCCGCTGAAGGCGCTGGCATCGGAGAAGTTCGAGCGCTTCCGGCAGTTCGAAAGTCTCGGCGTGAGAGCCGGGATCTCCACGGGCGACTACGACTCGAAGGACGAGTGGCTCAAGGACCGGGACATTATCGTGGCCACCTCCGAGAAGACCGACTCGCTGCTCCGGAACGGCGCCCCGTGGCTGTCGAGCCTCACCGTGGTCGTGGCCGACGAGGTGCACCTGATTGATTCGGCGAACAGGGGGCCGACTCTCGAGGTAACGCTGGCCAAGCTCAGGCGGCTCAACCCGGCGCTCCAGGTCATCGCATTATCGGCGACCATAGGCAATGCGAAAGAATTAGCCGACTGGATGGGGGCGAAGCTCGTCGTCAGCGACTGGAGGCCGACCGAGCTGAAGGAAGGCGTGTTCTTCGGCCGGGCCATCACTTTTTCCAGCGAGAAGCGGGTCATCAAGACGCCAGGCCCGGACGACGTGCTGGCGCTTGTCGCCGATACATTAGCTGAAGGCGGCCAGTGCATCGTGTTCGCCAACACGCGGAAGAGCAGCGAGAGCATCGCCCAGAAGCTCGCCAGGAGCCTGTCTAAGCAGGAGTCAGAAGAGGAAAAAGCGAAATTCATAGATATTAAGCAGCAGGTCATGCGCCACGCGGAGACGGACACCTGCGCGAAGCTCGCCGCCTGCGTGGAGCACGGCATCGCATTCCACCACGCCGGCCTGAAGGGCGAACACCGGCACATCGTCGAGGCCGAGTTCCGGAAGAATAACATCAAGGTCATCGCCTGCACGCCGACCCTCGCGGCGGGCCTGAACCTGCCCGCCCGGCGGGTAATAATCCGCGACTACCGGCGCTTCGACGTGAACTACGGGAACGTGCCCATCCCCGTGCTGGAGTACAAGCAAATGGCGGGAAGGGCGGGCAGGCCGGGGCTGGACCCCTACGGCGAGGCCGTGCTCATCGCCAAGAATTACGACGAGCTGGGCGAGCTGATGGAGAACTACGTGCTCTCGTTACCGGAGCAGATCACCTCCAAGCTGGGCACCGAGCCCGCGATGAGGGCCCACGTGCTGTCGGCTATCGCCACCGATTTTTGCGGTGACGTTATCGGCTTAAACGAGTTCATGGGCACGACGTTCTACGCCCACCAGCGGGGCGACCTGTCCGCGGTCATCGATAACGTGCTCGACTTTTTAGAGGCAGAGCGTATGATAATAAGGACGGCGGACCGGCTCCGGGCGACGGAGCTGGGAAAGCTGACGTCCCGGCTGTATATCGACCCTCTCTCGGCCTCGATCATCGTGCGGGCGCTGGAGGCCTCGAAAAAGAGGCGGGAGCCCTACGGCACGGAGATCGCGCTTTTACAGCTAATATGCTCCACGCCGGACGTGAGGTCGCTTTATTTGCGCCGCTCCGACTACGCATGGATCATAAAATACACCGACGACCACATAACGGACTTCATCACGGACGTCCCGGACGTGGGGGACGATACGGAGTTCGAGTCCTTCCTGTCCAGCGTGAAGACCGCGGCGCTCGTGGACATGTGGGTCAACGAGAAGAACGAGGAAGAGATGACGGCCTTCTACAACATCGGCCCGGGTGATGTTCGTAACTTAATGGAGACCTGCGTCTGGCTGATGCACTCGACGGCCGAGATATCGCACTTACTTAAAGCGCCGCTGACCCGGGAAGCCAGGGAGCTGGCCGTGCGGATAGACTACGGCGTCAGCAGGGAGCTCATGGACTTAATTGAATTAGAGGGCGTGGGCCGCGTCCGTGCCCGCAGGCTCTACGAGGCCGGCTATAAGGACCGGGAGGCATTGAAGAACGTCGCCCTGGAGACGCTGGCCGCCGTGCCCGCCATCGGGGAGAAGGTGGCCGCCCGCATCCTGGCCCGGCTCGGCCGGAAGGACGTCACCGTATCGGCGGAGCCCGACGAGGACCTCCTGGGCCAGAGCACGCTGTTCAGCTTCGGCGAATAGTTTTAAAGTACTTTATATGGTAAAGTATTATATTGTTTAAAGTAGTTATGGCCATATGGAGATGCGCCTATGGCCGAAGACAATTTTATCGACGTACCCCAGAAAATCGGGATAGGACTGATGATCGCCGGAGCGGTTATACTGGTATCCGGGATACTGACGCTCGCGCTTTTCCTGAGCAACAACCCGGCGCCGAAAGAGGGCGCAGATGTATAAAGCGAATGATGGCGGGGAAGCCCCGTCGCACGAGGACATCGACCGGCTGATCCACGAGCCGGCACGGCTCCTGATCATGGCGAGCCTGTACGTCGTTGACCGGGCGGACTTTATCTTCCTGATGCGCCAGACGGGGCTGACCTGGGGAAACCTCTCCGGCCACATGAGCAAGCTGGAGGCGGCGGGCTATATCGAGGTCATCAAGGATTTTATCGATAAAAAGCCCCATACGACGTTACGCCTTACGGAGAAGGGTAAGGACGCCTTTCGGGTCTATCGCAAGAGCATGAAGCAGGTTTTAGACGACCTCCCGCCTTAGGTAAATTTTTATAGGATTCCAGCCGCATGTAGGCATGATGACCGGTCTTCTCATCGTCGGCGGCAAAGTGGACATCAAGGACGTCAAGGCTTTTATCGGGAAGCTGGCGGCGATAGGCAAGGAGTGCGGCGTCACGGTGCAGGCGGTCAACGCCGACTGCATCGCCGGCAGGGCCCACATCGAGTTCGCCGCGGACAGGGCCGTAGAGGCATTTAAAGAAAAACGGAACCTGGCCCGGGACCTGGGCATGGAGATCATGCTGTACCTGCGGGGCCGCCGCCAGATCGAGAAGGCGCTGGAGATCGGTGTCCATCCCGGCAAGAACAACGTGGCGATCATCATCGTGGGCGACGGGCCGGGCTGCGCCGAGGATACGGCGCGGGCGATGCTGGATAAGGTCGACGAGAATGTGGTCGACTATGACCATCGTAAGGACGAGGCGCTCATGCGCCTATACGATATCACGCCCGCCGAGGTGGAGATCGTCGGAAAGGAGCGGATCCCGCTGCTGGTCCGGGAGCGCTCAGCTTTGCTGGAATTCGAAAAGTGAGGGAACTTAAAATGTCTTCATATGAGCCTTCCCGGGAAGAGCTGGAATCCATACCGGGTATCGGTAAGAGCCTGGCCGGGCACCTGAAGAGCCTGGGGTGTAATTGCGTATGCGATCTCAAGGATAAGGACCCCGAAAGATTGTACGAGCAGCTAAATGAGCTCCATGGTAAGAGAACTGACCCCTGCGTGCTCTATGCCTTCCGCTGCGCCACGTATTATGCGAAGGGCGGCCGGGAGCCCGAGCTATTGAAGTGGTGGAACTGGAAAAATAGAAAAAATTAACGCTATTTTTTAACCGGTATCTGGATCTCGGTAAGCAGCTCGTATTCGGAGGAGCCCCAGCAGTCATTCAGGTAGACTTCGCGGGGAACGTCCGCGATGGTGTAGCCATTTTCCCTTACCCAGCGCATCATTTCCTGCCACTTCGCCGGCAGCCCCAAGTATGGGCCTTTATGCAGAGTGCATGCCGCATGGATGCCGGGAAGTGTCTCTATCATGACGCCACAGGATCCCTTAGCATCGCCCCGTATGGGGACGCAGACGCGGTAACGGCAATTATCGGGGCCGACCTCGGAGGGGTCATCGGGCTCCAGGGCGATGCCGGGTATGCCGGTCATCTGGACGTTATTATCCTTGATCCACCCGTTTATTTCCCGAAAGAGCGGCCCCATTTCGTTAAACGGGCCCTTTCCGTCAAGGCATGCAGCCTTGATCGGCCGTATCTCTTTGATCGTTACCTTAAGCCCTGCCATATCGATCACGATGAAGTCGGTTGAAAAGAATAAAATAGTATAGTAAGGGCCTGGCGAAAGTATTAGACGAGGATGCGTTCGGGGCACGAGAACGCCTTCACCTTCTCCTTATCGGCAAAGCAGCACAGCGTCAGGTTCGCCCGGCGCGCGCTGTCGATGCCCGAGCTGACCGGGGCGGCCTTTGATACGACCAGCGGTATGCCTGCCCGGGCGGCCTTCATGACCATGCCCGCGGGCTGGCGGCCCGATGATAAGAGGAACAGCTTCGTGATGTCCAGGCCCTCGAGCGTCGCCGCCCCGACGACCTTGTCGATGGCGTTGTGCCGGCCCACGTCGAGGGCGGTATGCCTTGCCTTGCCGTCAGCGTCCACCACGCACGCCATATGGGCGCCCCGGGTGCGGTCGTGAACATCAGAGTACAGATACTTCAGGCTGTCCAGGATGACGCCGATGGCGAATTTCTGCTCCACCTTCAAGAAGAGGTCTTCGTCCCTGTTCTCCCAGTTAATGCCGATGCACCCGGACGAGCGGAGCTCGTACCAAAGGTCGAAGTGCTCGAAGTTCTTTATCTTCACGTCTACCTTGTTGCCCTTCTGCTCGATGCCCTGAATGTCATCCCGGGAACGCACGGCGCCCTCGGTGATGAGGTAGCCCACGACGAGCTCCTTATGCATCTCGGGCGTGGTCACGATGGAGGAGAGTCGGGTGCCATTCACTAACAGGTCGATGGTCGTCTCCACGATGACGGGGTCCTTCGCGGGCTCGGCTCCGCTCCTCGTAACTTTCAGGGAATCGTAGTCCTTTACAAGAAGGTCGTCCATGTTAGCAGAACCCAAAATTTAAAGTCGATTAAAACATAACATTGCGTGATGGCTAATAAATCATTCCTTACGAAGAGGCAGGTCATGGTGCTGAGGCTTCGGCAGTCCGGCCTCACCCAGGACGAGATCGCCCGGCGCATCAAGACGACCCGGGCCAACGTCAGCCTCATCGAGAAGAGGGCCAGGGAGAACATCGACCGCTCCCGGGAGACCCTCAAGGAGTGGGAAAGCATCGTCTCGCCCGTCCGCATCATCATAAAGAAAGGGACGGACGTCATGAAGATCCCTGAGATCGTGTTCGCCGACGCCGATAAGTCGGGCATCCACGTAAAATCTAACTCGCTCGACCTCATCACCCGCATTAAAAAGGAAAAGGGCTCGTTGATATCCAATCGTACGCTGGAAGAGGACATGGAGGTCGATGTCACCGATACCGGCGAGGTGAGCATCCTCTGACCCGCATTTTCGCGATCGACGTGGGCTCGGGGACGCAGGACATTCTTTTAACGGACGAACGTTTAAACTTTTATGGCAAGCTGGTGATGCCGGCGCCCACGCAGCTCTATGCGGCCGCCGTGCGAAAGGCCCGAAAAGACATTTTTTGCGATGGCTATACTATGGGAGGCGGGGCCATCAGCGGCGCCCTCATACGGCATGAGGAGAAATACAGGGTCATGATGACCCCGGATGCGGCCCGCACCATCCGCGACGACCTGGAGCAGGTCAAAGCGCGGGGCATCGAGGTCGGCACTGAGGGGGACATGAAGAAGCCATACCTGAAGCTTACGCTCCGCGACGTCGACATGGCCTCGTTCAAGGAAGCGTTCACGGGGATGGGATATTCATTCCCCGAAAAGCCCGCCGTGGCCGTGGCCGTGCAGGACCACGGCGTGGCGCCGAAGGGGGTGAGCGACCGGCAGTTCCGGTTCGGGCAGTTCGGCCGCAAGATCAAAAAGGGCGCCACTTTCCGTGACTTCGTATTCACCAAAAAGACGCCTGAGTTTTCCAGGGTAAGCGCCGTCATTCAAAGCCTGAACGACGAGGGCTACGAGGACGTCCTGGTCATGGACACGAAGATCGCCGGGATATTTGGCGGCCTTCACGGGGAGCCCCTGCCGGCGGTCGCCATCGACGTGGGCAACGGCCACACCACGGCCGCCACGGTGGCTGAGGACGGCACCATCGTGGGCGTGTTCGAGACACACACCGCTGACCTGACACCTAAAAAGATGGCGCGCTATGTTCGAAAGCTGGCCGACGGCACGCTCACGAACGGGGAGATATTCGACGAGGGCGGCCACGGTGCCTTTATCAGGGAACCCGTCACGCCGAAGGCCGTTATCGCGACAGGGCCCCGGCGGGATATGGCCCTGAAGATGAAAATGAAGATGCCCGTAAGGCCGGCCTCGCCGCTGGACGACGTGTACATGGCCGGGCCGGTGGGCATGGCCGGGGCATACAAGGCCCTATACCATTAAGATTACTGTGCCTTTACTGGCTCCTCTACTTTCTTTGCCTGGCCGACTTTATTATCCAGCGTGAACGCCATGAGGAACGATATGGCCAGGAAGACGAGGATGCACAGGAACGCGCCCCTCAGGCCGATCCAGTCGCCCAGGAAGCCGATTAAAATTGGGCCGCCGCCGTCGCCGACCTCCTTGAAGGTGCCCGAAATGCCCATGACGGTGCCCATAATGGCCGAAGGGGCCGCGTAGGCCAGGTACGAGTTCGAGACTACCCAGAGGGCCGAAATGCCCAGGCCTGTGAAGATGACCGCCAGGCCCCACACATACGGGTTTGGCACCAGCGCGATCAATAGCAAGCCGATGGCCAGCAGCGCCGAGCCTATCATGATGGGCAGGCGGGAGCCGAACTTATCGGCGACCTTGCCGGAGTAGTACTGGGCCAGCACGTAGATTACCGCCTGTATGCCCAGTATGGTACCGGTCACGCCGGCGCCAATCATATTCTGCGTGCCGTAGACGGGCAGGAACGAGACGATGGCGTAGAAGGCCAGCATGCCGCTCATGCCGATAAAATAGCAGCTGAAAAAGTCGAGCTTGTTGCTCTCCTTCAGCATGATGCCGACGGACTGCTTATTCTTCGGGGGCGTAAAGCTTTCCCGGACCGAGAATAAGCAGAGCACGAGCACGATTGCCGCGGCGATGGCGCATAATAGGAAGGTGTCGAAAAAGTTGAAGTACTGGGTGACTATGCCGCCCAGTATTGGGCCGAGGGCATATCCGGCGCCCTTCATCGAGTTGTACGTGCCCATGGCCTCGCCCTTGCGGTCCGTGAACAGGTCGGCCACCAGGGCCGTCGACGTGGTGGAGAACGCGGCGATTGCGACGCCCTGCATGAACCGGATGATGAATAATAGCAGTGGCGTCTGGAAGAGCGGGAACATCAAAGAGACGATGACGAGGAGCGCCAGGCCGCCCAGCATGAGCTTTAACTTGCCTATGCGGTCCGAGAGAATGCCGAACGGCGTCTTGAGAATGATCTCCGCGATGGCGAGCGAGCCGATGACCAGCCCGATGACGGTCATGCTCGAGCCATAGGAGCCCATGTAGTTGCCGAGGTTCGACGAGATCAGGTGGCCCGTGAACGAGGCCGTGAAGCCCACGAGCGACAATGCGAGTAGCGTGACCCTGTCATTTTTTATCGAAATAAGCGCCATATAATCATCCAGATACCTGGCATAGGTTTGTATTACTATGATAAATATTTTTCCTGTATAGTATGCTTACCAGTTATTTCTCGCCTTCAGCTCCAGTCCCCTGAGGCATAGAAAGTTACGGCACACGATGGGCTTCGTCCCATGGATGGAGCACCGGCCGTCCTTTAAAAAAAAGCAAGAGCGCCCGGGCGATATGACCTCGTAGATCTGCTTTCCTTCGACTATCCGTGGCCGGATGTGCGATAGAATATCCTGCCGGGCTTCGGCCTTCCAGCGCTCCACGTCCCCGGCCGACACCCACAGGAAGCGCGTGCAGCAGCGGTCCGGGTGGCACGCTGCGCACAGGTCCTCGATCGATAACGGCTCCGCTTCCCCTGCCATATTATCTCTAAAAGCGAGAGCGTTTATATATAGCCTTTACGGCTTCAAGGGCGGGGCCGGTATCCCAGCTTTTCAATACTCTTTTTGAACCCGGACGAGCCGATGATATCGAGGAACGCCTTAACCGCCGGCTTGTCCATGCGGCTTCTCTGCACGGCGAAATCGTATTCCTCGTCCCGGAGAGGTATGAAACCCAGGCCGTTCTGGTCGGCGACCGTTTTGATCCCGAGGCCCACGTCGGCCTTTCCGGTCAGTATGGCCGAGGCCACGGCGCTGTGCGTCTTCGCTTCCACGTCGTAGCCGGGCATAGCGTCGGCCAGCGCCTTAAGCGTCCTATGGCGTTTCTCCGCCAGCCTGGCAAGCTCCAGGTCGAGCAGGGTCCGCGTGCCTGAGCCTTTCGTCCTATTAATGAAACGCTTTCCGGCCAGGTCCGGGACGCCTTTTATATTCAGCGGGTTACCCTTCGCCACGATGAGCCCCTGCTCCCGGATGTAGCCCTTCACCAGAAGGACCCCGGGAATGTCCCGGACGAAGGACTCGTTGTACGTGCCCGCCTCGTCCAGGAGGTGGATGCCGGCGACGTCCGCGATGCCCTTGCGCAGGGCTCGCAGGCCTCCCGCGGAGCCGACGTTGACAGAGCGGACCGTGAAGCCCCGGGCGGCCATCATGCGGGCGACGACGTCTATTCCCAGGCAGTGGCTGCCGATTATTAAGAGATCGGGGAATGTGACCTCGTCGGAGAACAGGCGCACTTTAACCTGCTCGCCCTCTTCGAGCACGTGCACGTCCTCGCCGATCTCGACGTAGCCGTCCGCGTCCAGCAGGCCCGTCACGGCGCCGGAGCCCTTTTCGATCGGGTAGGCGGCCAGCCCGCCGGGCATCCTCAGCAGTCCCACGGGCTGGAGCACCTCCCGGCCGCCTTCGGCCGTAACTCTCAACGCCATCCGGGCGGGCACTTCTTTAATTGTCCGGCCCTTACGGCCGCTGTTATGCCGTATGAGGGGGGCGACGACCTCGTTGAAGATCGTCAGGGCCGACGAGGGATAACCCGGGAGGCCGATGAAGGGCTTGCCCTCGGCCTCGCCTATGATGGTGGGCTTGCCCGGCTTTATTTTAATGCCGTGGACGAGGACCCGGCCCACCGAGCCCACGGTGGAGAACATCATATCGGAGGCCCCGGCCGATGTGCTCCCCGACGTCAGGACTATGTCCGCCTTCATGACGGCGTCCAGCACGCCTTTCATGAACGCCTCGGGCGTGTCCCGGATGATGCCTGAATATAAAGGCACGCCGCCGCTCTCCTCCACGCCGGCGCCGATGGCGTAGGCGTTGACGTCGAAGATCTGGCCTGGCTCGAGATGCGTGCCGGGAGGAGAGAGCTCATTGCCCGTAGACAGGATGGCCACGACGGGCTTTTTGTAGACGGCGACCTTATCCAGCCCTACGGCTGCCAGGACACTCACTTCTCGGGACGTGAGCGTCGTCCCTTCCCGAAGTACCAGCTCTCCCATCATCACGTCGGCCCCGGTATGCATGACGTTCTCGCCGGGCGTGACGGGCTTTCGGACGTTGACCAGGCTATCCTGCGTGTCCGTGTTCTCGACCATGACGACCGCGTTGGCCCCCGCGGGCATGACGGCGCCCGTTGCGATATCGGCGGCCGTGCCCTCTTTTATGACGATGCCTGGCCTGTCACCCGCGTGGACGATGCCAATGAGCCTGAGGGTTTTCGGCGCCTCCTCGTCCGCGCCCCAGGTGTCCGCCGCCTTCACGGCATAGCCGTCCATGGACGCCCTGTCGAACCCCGGCACGTCCACCTTCGAGTACACGTCCTCCGCCAGCACGCGGTCGTAGCATTCGCCCAGCGGCACGCTTTCCACGGTATGCCGGTAGAACGGCTCCAGCGCTTTGCGTGCGTCCTCCAGCGACACTAAGGTCCTGAACTCTTTTCTGCTACTCAAGGAACGCCACCTCAACTTCCTCGCCGGCCTCGCGGCCTTCGGTATCCTCGGGCGTGACCACGTAGCCGTCCGCGTGCGAGATCGAGCTTAATATGCCGGCGCCTTTTGTCCTCATGGGCGTGGCCCTGCCATCCTCGATGGACACCCGCGTGTACGTGCGGTATCCGGCCTCCGAAAAAATCTTACGGGTCAGCACGGCCTTCTGAGTCCTGTAGGCTGGCGGGGGGAGGTGGCCGAGCCTCTTCACCGCCGGATCGACGAAGACCATAGAGTCGACGGCGCAGGCGGCCGGATAGCCGGGCAGGCAGACGATGGGCGTTTTTTTATCGTTCATGCGAACGAGGCCCAGCGCCACGGGCTTCCCCGGCTTGATGGCCACGCCGTGCACCAGCACCTCGCCCGAGGCCCCGAGCACTTCGGCGATGAGGTCGCGTCTGCCAACGGAGCTGCCGCCGGTGGTCACGATAAGGTCGTAGGCAGCGCCTTCCCGCAGGGCCGCCGAGAGCTCGTCTTTTTTATCGGACACGATGGAGTGCACTGTCGGGATGCCCCCGAAACGCTTCACGTAGAGGTAGTTCATCACGCCGTTGCTCTCGTTCATCTGCCCGGCGACCGGCTCCTCGCCCCTGGGCACGATCTCCTCGCCGGTCGGTATGATGAGCACGCGGGGCTTCGCGTAGACCGATACTTCCGTAAAGCCCATGGAGGCCAGGAGGCCCACATCGGAAGGCTTGAGCTGCCTGCCTTCCGGGAAGACGACGTCGCCCTTCCGGACGTCCTCGCCCCGGCGGCCGACGTTCTGTCCCGGGGATACCTGGGCGAGCGCCTCGATGCTGTCGCCCACCGCCTCGACGTACTCGAGCATGATAACGGCGTCCGCTCCCTCCGGCATGGGGCTTCCCGTGTGCACCTGCCTGCACTCGCCGCTCTCGATGGCGTCCTTTGTCGTGAGCCTGAGCATGGCCCCCGCGTCCTTGCCGCTCCCGAACGTGTCCGCCGCAATAACGGCGTAGCCGTCCATGGCGCTCCTGTCATAATGGGGGACGTCCCGGGGCGCCTTAATGTCCGAAGCGAGCACGCGCTCGCCCGCGTCCTCCAGGGGCAGGATCTCGACCCTCGATAGAGGCGGGAATGAATTTAAAAAGATATTGAGCGCGCCCTCGATGCTCGTTAAGGCGCGAAAGCCGGACTTGAGAGGCATAACATGATGTAAATGAATGTGATAAAAATAAACCTTCTGTTTACTGTTTTCAATTAGCCCATGCGTGAAAAATAAAAATAATGAGGGAAAATGAGCTTTTTTCATTACCGGTGTATGTTCAGCAGGTACAGCGCCGCGGCGCCGACGATCACGCCGACTACGAACAGGACGATGAATATGGGGAAGGCCCACATGCTGTTGCCCGGCAGCGGTGTCGGAGAAGGCGTTACCGTAGGCTCAGGAGTCGGCGTCGGTGTGGGGGTGGGAGTTGCCATCGGAGCCCGGACGACCGTGAACAGGCCCGTATCGCTCGATGGGTTGAACTTAACGGTCGTCTCGTTCCCCGCCACGCTCAGGCTGACTTTCTTGAGCTGATAATTGGAGCCATCGCTCCAGATAATGTAATATGGATCGTCGGGATTAACGCTGGCGTCCGGCACGGTCATTTTAAGTGTATACGCCGGGCTGCTCTTGTAGCCCCAGTCCGAGGGGCTCTTCGTGACGTTAAGCACGCCGAGCACCAGGCCGCTCTCCATGCCCGGGGGCACGGCCGCCGAACTGGCGTTTAAAAAGTCGATGTCGAGCCAGCAGTCGTTGGAAGGCTTGGAGCTCAATTCGCCCTCGATCGTGAGGTCGTAGCTCGCGTTGCCGACGGTGCCGTTCTTCTCGGCCCAGACAAGGACACTGTTGAAGTTTTTGCCATTGAGGTATCCGATGACGGTGCCGTCGCTGGATTTTAGAGGCGTCGTGTAGGTCGCAAAGACTGGGGGGTTATAGCTGCCGCCGCCACCGCTACTACCGCCGCCGAATTGGTCAGTCGGTGGTGGAGGGGGAAGAGATGTATCATCTGCCATAGCCATAAATGATGTTATTCCAAATAACCATGCAAATAGAGTAAAAACAATTAAGAGCTTAATCATTTTTTTATCCATTTTACTCCTCCTGATCAGAGATGCACCCAATAGCCCTTTCCTGGGTCAAGGCTATCCAGATGCGCATATTTCGGGCTATATCCCCGCGTAGCACTATAATAGTACCATTGGCCATTACTGTAATACCACATATCCTTATTACCAGAATAGACTGTTGTGGCGTTCGTCGAGTCCAGGCCTTTCACGCCGAACATGGTCCAGCCGCTGCCTGCCGCGGATACGCCGCTGACCTCGTTTAAGCCGATGATGGTGAATGTTGTATTATTCGATAGTTTTACCCAGTAGCCCTGTCCGGGTGTAACATTCGTAAGGTGAGCATATTTCGGGCTATATCCTCTTGTTCCGGAATAATAGACCCAGTTTCCATTGCTATAATACCACATATCCGTGAGGTTTGCCCTAACATCCGCGGGGAAGAAAGCATCCACGCTATCATTTTGTAAGAATAGGGGCACGGATATCATGTTCCAACCCTTTGTGAGGTTGTAAGTGTAAGATTGACAGTCCAAATAAACCATTATGCTGGCGTTTACGCTGGCATTGTCCGCGCTGTACGCCCAGATCGTCGAGCTGTTGCCGCTGTACGACGGACCCACCCACCCATACTGGACGCTGGCCTCGCCAAGGTTATTTTGTGTAAGGTTATTCAGCGAAACTTCATTGCCTGCGCTCCCCAGGCTGCCGTTACCCTGGACCCACTGGAAACCGCCTTTCATGAAGCTATTGTTCGTGGCGTTTCCGACGGTGAAGTTAATATTGTAGCCATCGGCGACCGGATAGCCCAATGCGTCATACATATACGCGGTTATCGTGATGTTGTCCGAGCTGTTCGCGGCCACATATTGTCTTTCGGCGACCAGGTCGATCCTCGCGGGCTTGGTGAATATGACCACGGAGGTCGTAACAACTCCACTCTGGTTCGCGTCGACGCCGAACGCGCCAGAATATCCTTCGCCATAGGGGCTCTTATTTGCATAGATCTTGTACATGTTCATGCCATTGATGCAGTCCTGGCCTGCCTGGCCATGGGGACCCTGGCCAAGTACCGAGCTGTACGTAGCGTTAATGCAGGTTAAATTGTAGTTCCCGTAGGCGTCGGATATTGTATGATTATATTCCTGGCTAGCATTCGATGCATTTACGAGCGCAATATATGCTCCTGCTATACCGGCCGATCCGTTTACCGATAGCGTCACCCTGCCCGCTGCTATCCCGGTCAAGCCCAGGTCCGACCATACGGTTTCTGGTCCATATCCTGTAACATTCGCAGGCGGAGCATAGAGGACAACTGCCGTCGTTGTAGCGCCGCTCTGGTTCGTGTCGATGCCAAAAGAGACAGAATAGCCTTGACCATAAGGGCTCTTATTAGCATATATCTTGTACATGTTGTTCCCTAGCTGATAGTCCTGGCCCGTCTGGCCGTTCGGGCCCTCCTGGAGATTAGAGCTATAAGTGGCATTCACGCCCGTGAAATTGTAATAACCATAAGCATCCGTAACGGTATGGTTATACTCCTGGCTGACGTTCAAAGCGTTTACGAGGGCGACATAAGCTCCCGCAATGCCTGCTGTTAAATTCGCCGAGGAAGTCACCCTGCCAGTGACAGAGCCGTTCTTACCCATGTCGGACCAGACCGTTCTAGGCCCATAAGTGTATGTCATTGCTGTATTCGCTATCGTGGCATTATCGACCGCGTACTTTGCCTGAACCCGGCCCCAGCCATAAATATAATTCGGCACGCTGCCGCCCAGAGGCTTTGCCGTCGTCTCGAGGATCGACTTAACCTGCGCCGGCGTCAGGCTGCTGTTGCGCTGGAGCATGAGCGCCACGACCCCGGACGTCATCGGGGTGGCCATGCTAGTGCCGCTCATTTGTATATAATATTGCGTTCCCATACCCGTATTAGTGCCGCTGGCCCTGGCTGACCATATATTTACGCCGACGTTCGTGACATCGGGCTTGACGCTGCCATCCAGGTTTGGCCCCCGTGAGCTGAACGAGGCGATGACATCGCTTTTATTTACAGCGCCCACGGTGATGGCCGCAGGAGCGTCCCCTGGGCACTTGATCGTATTCGAGGCAGGGCCGCTATTTCCCGCGGCCACGACGACGACCACGCCTTCGGCGGTTACTTTCGCGACTTCATCGTCCATTGCCTGGGAATGGTTTCCGCCTAAGGACAGGGAGATGACCTGTGCCCCGCTGGCAACGGCCCATTCCATGCCCGATATGATCCAGGAGTTATAACCACTGCCATTATCGTCCAGTACTTTTCCCTCGATCAGGCTGGCATCGGGGGCCACCCCCCTGTATATACCCTTAGACGCGTTGCCCGTACCCGCAATTATACCGGATACGTGAGTACCATGGCCATGCCCGTCATGGGGAGTCGTATAATTCCCGCCTGTAAAGTCCCTCCAGGCGATAACCTTCGTGCCGTTCAGGTCCGGGTGCGTCGCGTCCACACCTGTATCGAGGACGGCGACCTTAACGCCGAGGCCCGTATAGCCTTCGGACCAGGCCTGGTCCGCGCCGATCTGGGGCACGGCTTCATCGAGCAACGCATAGACGGGCTGGTCCTTTTCGACGTATTTGACATTGGGGAGCGACTTTAAAAGGTCAGCCCTGTCCTCGGGTATCGAGACCTCCATGCCGTTGATGATGCTGTAGCGGCATTCCACGCGCCCGCCGTACGATGCAATCATGCTGGTGGCGCTCTGCACTGAGGCGCTCTGCGCCGCCATTGTCTTATACTGCAGCGTATCGTTAAAGACCACGATGTAAGTGGAGACGCTGGAATTAGAAATACCCGGGGACATATCCCCCGCGTTAACTGGCGCCGAGGCTACCAGTAATATGATAACGACTAAAATCGAAAGCGCGGAGCGCCGTAACAGCGCGCCTGCCCCTCGGCCATTGGCCTTGCCTGTCTCGCCCTTCATAGTACCCACCGTAGTTTTTCGGCCGACAAGCCCGATATGGTCCCCACATATAGCGTCAAAAGCCGATATCGTCTATAATTCAAGCAATTATCTTTCGATAAGCTTATAATCTTTTCTTTAGAGAGCGCTGACTCGAAAATATATTGCCGGGCGGCCGGCTTAAGGGAACAAAATTTGCGAAAGGTGATGTTTATATCTCCGGCGCCCTATATGCACGTAGGTGAAATAATGAAAGCAGAGCTAGTCGTCGATGGGAAAAAGGTCCCCCTCAACAAGTTCGTACAGGAGTTCCTCTCGGGAGCCGTGTCGGGGATGGTAGAGACCCTGGACAGCGTCGAAACCCCCTGGAAGCACATCGAGCTCAAAATTGAGCAGGATACTAAGTAATTTTCTTATTTTTCTTTTTTGGTAATGTCTATATGCATCTTGTTAACTAAATTAAGTTACGAAAAGTATATTTATCAAGCATTATTATTTACATTTCGTGGGGCTTCATTCAAGCAAAGTCTCCTATCCGCTAACCCGCCTGCGCCCGGCACGGTAGCCACAGCCTAAAGCCCCCTCAATGTCGGCGCAGGCGCCTGGATAAAACGCACCAGAGTCCATAGACGCAACCTCGCCCGCCATTTATTTAGCGGCGGGCGCATATTTATTTTGCAGGCGGAGTGTCGAAGTTGGGATATATCATCGATGGCATCATCCAGGCAGCCGTTCTAATCACCAGCCTCAACCCGGAGATCATGGACATCGCATCCCTTTCTCTCCAGGTATCCGGGACGTCCACCATCATCGCTTCGCTCGTGGGCATACCGCTCGGAGCGCTCATAACCCTGAACGAGTTTCCCCTCAAGAGGCTTCTAAAGAACCTCATCTTCACGCTCATGGGCCTTCCCCCGGTCGTGGCGGGCCTGTTCGTCTTCCTGATCCTGTCCCGGTCGGGGCCGCTGGGGTCGTTCGGCCTGCTATTCACGCCTACCGCCATGGTCATCGCCCAGGTCATACTGATTCTGCCCATTATCACTGGCCTGACCATCACGGCCACGAAGGCCGTGGACCCGTCGGTCATCGATACGGCCATATCGCTGGGCGCCGACCGGATGCATACGGCCGTCATCACGCTGGGCGAGGCTCGGCAGGCGATCGTCGTCGCCGTCCTGGCCGGTTTCGGCCGGGCGATAGCGGAAGTCGGCGCCGTCATGATCGTGGGCGGCGATATCCAGTGGAGCACCAGGGTGCTCACCACGTCCATCGTGCTGGAGACCCGGATGGGCGATTTCGGCAAGGCCATCGCCCTGGGTATCATCCTGCTGGCGCTTTCTTTCGTCGTGAACCTGGCAGTGAACCTTATCCAGGGGGAGAAGGCATGATCGCCGCCAGAGGGCTGGGCTGGAGCGTAGACGGCCGGATTATACTGAGGAATATCGACCTGGAGGTCCGCGACGGCGAGACCCTGGCCCTCGTCGGGCCAAGCGGCTCGGGCAAGACGTCCCTCATCCGTATCCTGGGCATGCTCAATACCGATTATGAGGGGCGGGTAACGATCGACGGCAGCGACATCCGCAGCGGCAATATGGCATTGAGGCGGTCCATGGCCATGGTATTCCAGAAGCCCGTCGTGTTCTCCATGAGCGTCTACGAGAACGTCGCGTACGGCCTCCGGCTGAGGCGCGTGCCGAAATATGAGATCGACGCCCGCGTGAAGGAAGTCCTGGCCCTGCTGGACATGTCGGGCAAGGAAAAGGAGTATGCCCGGCACCTCTCGGGCGGAGAGGCGCAGCGCATAGCTTTCGCCAGGGCATACGTGGTCAAGCCAAAGGTCCTCTTTTTAGATGAGCCGACGGCCAACCTGGACCGCCATAACGTGGCGATCATCGAGAAGGCAGTGAAGGACATTAACGACCGCTACGGGACGACGGTGGTCATGGTCACCCACAGCCTGGCCCAGGCGAAGAGGCTGGCCGACAGAATAGGCGTGATGATCGACGGGGAGCTCGTGGAAGTCGGCGGCGTTTCCGACATCCTGGAGAGGCCGTCCGATCCGCGGGCGAAGGCGTTCGTCAGCGGCGACATGGTATTTTAATTGTATGTTATAGCTCGCCTGGCATTATAGAACAGGTCCTGCCTCCGGTCGGCAAGCTCTTTCTGATGGTTAGCACAGAAATCGGTGGGCGGGCCCCCGCCGCTCTCCCACGACTTGTTCTCCAGCATCACGGTGCTCATGACGCAGTTCGGGTCGTCGTCGTGTTCCAGGCCAAATAGATGGCCCGTCTCGTGGATCAGCACGGCCTTTTCCAGCCCCTCCGAGTCTACGTAGTTCTTGAGGATGAAGAAGGAGTCGGCCCGGTAGGAGATGCCCACGACGGTGTCGTTCTCGCCGCCCGTCGCCGCCGGGCCGGTCGCGTTAACGTAAATTATGTAGATCGGTATGGTCCCGCCGGCCCAGCCCATCTGCACCTTACTATAATTTTCCAGGATGCCTTCCCCGATGTCGCCCACGTTGTCCTCGGTGATGGGCCCGTTGACGACGCCCTTTGGCAGGTCGCCATATACAGAGACTTCGACGCGCTTGCCCGTGTATTTCTCAAGCATCTCCCGGAGTCCGGCGAGAGCATTATCGGAAGGCGCCGCGCCCGGCTCATAATGGGCCTCGACGGCGATCGTATCATAGGGCGAGTGCTCGTATAAGTACAAGGGCGCGTAGGCTCCGGTAGTCCCCGACACTTGCATATGCATGTAGAGGGGAAGGCCGACGAGGGCCGCCGCGCAGAAAATGATCAGCGCGGCCGGGACGGGCCAGAGGTCTTTCCAGGAGGCCATTGAATGTGGATTAATCGAGGCCTGCATAAATATCTGGCGCCGTGACAAACATCGGGTAAGGTTTTTACCGGGCCCTTTTATTTTTTTAATGGTGGATGGCGTGGAGGATCAGACTGCCCGGGGCATGTCGGGCTTAACTGAAACGGAGGCCGGGGAGCGCCTGGCGAAGTACGGGCCGAACCGGATAACCAGGCCCGGGGAGGTAAGCTTCCTGGGCATCGTCGCGGAGGAAATTACCGAGCCGATGATACTTTTGCTGCTCTTCGTGGGCGCCGTCTACTCGTTCTGGGGCAAGCTCGAGGACGCCCTCACCATCTTCGTGGTCATCGTCCTGCTGGTGCTGGCCGAGGTGTGGAACGAGTACCGGGCGAAGAAGGCCATCGCCTCGCTGTCGAAGATGGCGGCGCCGAGGACCCGCGTAGTGAGGGAGGGCCGTGTGGGGGAGATAAGGACCGAGGACGTGGTGCCCGGGGACGTGCTGGTTTTAGGCCAGGGCACCCGGGTGGCGGCCGACGCGCGGCTGGCCGTCTCCTACAGTATCCAGGCGGACGAGTCGGCGCTCACCGGCGAGTCCTTCCCCGAGTATAAAAGGGCGGGAGACGGGATATTCGCGGGCACCGTGGTCGTATCGGGCGAGGGCAAGGCGGAAGTGGAGGCGACGGGCAAAAATACCAGGCTCGGCAGGCTATCGGCCACGGCCCGGGCCATAAAACCGCCTAAGACGCCGCTGCAGAAAGCCATGAAATCCCTGGCCGGGAGCCTCGTATTCGTGGCGCTGTTCTTCAGCATCACTATACCGCTGCTGGGCTACCTCCGGGGGCAGCCGCTGCGGGAGATGATCCTGACCGGCCTGGCGCTGGCCTTCGCGGTCATCCCCGAGGAACTGCCCATCATAATCACGATGGTCCTGGGGCTGGGCGCGTACCAGCTCTCGAAGGAGAACTTTCTGGTTAAAAAGCTAAAGGCGGCCGAGGTGCTAGGCGACGCCACGGTCATCCTCACGGATAAGACGGGCACCATCACCGAGAACAGGATGCGCGTGGCGGACGTGTTCCCGGCTGGCAATGCCGTGCTCGGTGCCGCGCTCGACTCCATGACCGATATCTCACTTTCGCCGACGGACCGGGCAATCGCTGAAAAAGCCCATGAGTCGGGGCTCACGGCCCGGGGCGAGGTCTTGCGGGAGCGGAGCTTCGACCCGGAGCTGAAGACACGGGCGCTCCTGCGGCGCATGCCCGGGGGCCTGGAGCTGCTGCTTACCGGGGCGCCCGAGCAAGTCCTAAAAAGCTCATCCGTGCCGCGGCCGGACATCGATAGGGCCATCGCGGACGATGCCTCAAAAGGGCGCCGCGTGGTGGCCGTGGCCAGGAAGACCGTCGCGGAAGCCGATAAAGACAGGCCGTTCCAGGAGCTGGAAAAAGGCATGGACGTCGTGGGCATCGCCGGGATCGAGGACCCTCCGCGCCCCGGCGTTAAGCGGACCATCGAGACGGCGAGCGGGGCGGGGATACGCACCATCATGGTCACCGGGGACCACCCGAAGACCGCCGCCTATATAGCGGGCGAGGTGGGCATACCGGCAGAGCGCGTCGTGACCGGGGCTCAGATGAGCCAGATGCCGGACGACGAGCTGCGCCGGGTCGTCGAGGACGTTTCGGTCTTCGCGAGGACGACGCCCGAGGACAAGTACCGGCTGGTGAAGGCCCTCCGGGCGAACGGCGAGGTCGTGGCGGTCACGGGCGACGGCATCAACGACACGCTGGCGCTGAAGGGGGCCGACATCGGCATATCCATGGGCATCAAGGGCACGGACGTGGCCCGGGAGGCCGCCGACGTGGTGCTCGCCGACGATAACTACGTCACGATCAGCCACGGCATATTCCAGGGGCGGAAGTTCTTCGATAACCTGAAAAAAGGCCTTAAGTACTATTTATCGGTCAAGACTGCCCTGGTACTCGTGTTCTTAGTCCCGGTGCTGCTGAGCCTGCCCATGCCGCTGGCGCCCATCCAGATCATTCTCCTCGAGCTGTTCATGGACCTGGCGGCCTCGGCCGGGTTCGTGGCTGAGCCCGCGGAGCGCTCCATCTACGAGCCGGAGCGAAAAAAGAAATTGTTCGACCGGGGCATGGTCTTGGGCATCGCCCTGTCCGGCCTCAGCCTGTTCGCCGCCGTCTTCGGCGCTTTCTATTATGCGCTGTATCGCGGATACCCCGTGGCGGAAGCGCAAACGTTCGCCTTCGCCGCCTGGATCATCGGGCACATCTTCCTGGCGTTCGTGTCGCGCTCGGCGCGCGAGCCGCTCATATCCCTGGGCCCGCTGACGAACCGGGTGATGGACGCCTGGGCCATCGCCGCGTTCGCCTTCCTCTGCGCCGTCGTCTTCACGCCTCTGGGCACGCTCATCAAGGCCACGGGCCTCTCGCCCTCGCAGGTGCTGCTCATCGCCGCGTTCGCCTTCGTCGCCATCTTCTGGCAGGAGGCGGTGAAGATACTGAAGTACGGGCCTGCCCGGGCCCCGGTGAAAAAGACGGCTCCCGCGTACGATAAGCAATGAGATAATATCGTGTAGGAACCTGGAAATATTAAATTTTAGTAGCAACAGTTTGGGGGGTATATAGCTTGCGACTTCAACACCAAGTTCCTACGTGTAATCTGTTTTACTCGATGGGATATAAATACTTGCTCTTGCGTGACGAGCAATAGTTATGAATATATATCGCCCGATTCAAGGATGGGGCTGAGATACTGATGCTGAGTTCTTTATTCCCATACAAACGTTCTTATACTTGAATGCATACTCCCCTATTGTGATTTCACATGGGGAATCGTTTTTTACACTGTTGAAATACCGGACAGGAATAAGACCATAGACATTTTTGATACTACTCTCCGCGATGGAGAGCAAACGCCCGGCGTGTCTTTCACGCACGAAAAGAAACTTGAGATCGCCCGCCAGCTAGACAGGCTCGGCGTGAATATTATCGAGGCCGGCTTTCCCATATCATCGGCCGGCGAGAAGGATTCCGTAAAGGATATCTCTCACCTTGGCCTGAACTGTGCCGTCTGCGGCCTCGCCCGCGTGATAAGGGCCGATATCGATGCGTGCATCGACGCGGACGTGGGCATGGTCCATACGTTCGTGTCGACTTCGGACATCCAGCGGGAGAATACGATAAAGAAGTCGCGGGAGGAGGTCGTCGCCATGGCCGTCGAGGCCGTCGAGTACGTGAAAAAGCACGGCCTGCCCTGCATGTTCTCCGCCATGGACGCCACGAGGACTGACATGGACTACCTGGTGCAGATCTGCAAGGCAGCCGAGGACGCGGGCGCCGACGTCCTGAACATTCCCGACACCGTGGGCGTGGCATCGCCCGTTACGATGCATAAACTGACAGCTGAAGTTTACCGGAACGTTAAGATCCCTATCGCCGTTCACTGCCACAACGACTTCGGGCTGGCCGTGGCCAACAGCCTGGCGGCGGTGGAGGCGGGCGCGAAGCAGGTGCAGGTCACCATGAACAGCCTGGGCGAGCGGGCGGGGAACGCGGACCTCTCCCAGGTGGTCATGAGCCTGCATTCCATCTATGGCCTGAAGACGAGCGTCAATACGCAGTACCTGGTCGAGACGGCCCGGGTCGTGGAGCGCTTCTCGGGCATACCGATCTCGCCGACACAGCCGGTGGTCGGCGCCAACGCCTTCTCCCACGAGTCGGGCATCCATAGCCACGGCGTCATCACGGAAAGCAAGACCTTCGAGCCGGGCATCATGACGCCGGAGATGGTGGGCCACCAGAGGAGGCTCGTGCTGGGCAAGCACACGGGCAAGCACGCTGTCAGGAAGATCCTCAGCGACTCCGGCCTGGACCCGACCGACCCCGAGCTGGACGCCATCCTGGAGCGCGTGAAGGCGCTCGGGGATAAGGGCAAGAAGGTCACCGACATGGACCTTTACGCGATCACCGAGGCCGTCATGGGCGAGGTGGCGCACACGGAAAAGCGCATCGTGCTCGAGGAGCTGTCCGTGATGACGGGCAACACCGTGACGCCCACGGCGACCGTACGGCTCACGGTGGACGGCAAGCCCCACGTCGGGGCCATGACCGGCGTCGGCCCCGTGGACGCCGCCCTGAAGGCGGTCGAGAGCCTGGTCGACGGCGAGGGCAACCGGATGCGGCTCCGCGAGTTTCGCATAGAGGCCATAACCGGCGGCTCGGACGCTCTTGCGGAGGTCGTGGTAGGCGTCGAGGACGGCAAAGGCCGCATGATCACGGCCCGGGCCGCCCGCGAGGACATCGTCCGCGCCTCGGTGGAGGCGCTCGTCAACGCCATGAACCGGCTCGCCGCGATAAAGTAAGGGGCATACGCCCCTTATTTTATATCAGGAGAAGGTATTTTAACTAACGGATTATAAAGTAACACCATGGCAGTAAAGGATTTATCAATACATCATTATTATAAAAAGTTGCAGCATTCCGATTACTGCCTGGCCAATCCGTGTATAAAATCCGACAGGATTATAACCATGAAGGCGAACTGTAAGTAATTGTATCGCCATATTTATGGAGCTGATATCATGGCACCTATCAAGAATTCGTTATCATCACCTATAAAAAATGCGTTCAAGCTCGATAAGATCCCCTTTTTCAAGGAAAAGAGCAAGGAGCGCCGGAACATCGCCCTCCTGGTCGACGGCCCGAACATGCTCCGCAAGGAGTTCCAGATCGACCTCGAAGTGGTCAGAGATATCCTCAAGCGCTACGGCGACATCAAGGTCGGCAAGGTTTTCCTGAACCAGTACGCGTCCGACAAGCTCGTCGAGGCCATCGAGAACCAGGGCTTTGAGCCGATCATCGGCTCCGGCGACGTGGACGTCCGCCTGGCCGTGGACGCCGTGGAGCTCATCTTCAGCCCGACCATCGACACCATCGCCATCGTTACCCGTGACGCGGACTTCAAGCCCGTCCTGGCGAAGGCCAACGCCCACGGTAAGGAGACCATCGTCTTCGGCGCCGAGCCCGGCCTGTCCATCGCGTTAAAAAATGTTGCCGACTACGTCATCGTGTTCGACGGCACCGAGTGGCACGAGGTCACCAAGGCCCACGACCACGAGATCGAGGCCACAGAGCCCGTGCAGCAATAGGCCCTAAGGCCCTCGAAAAAAAGACCAGGCTGCTCGAAGACTGTTTCAGCCACGAAGCTACTCTAAGCTGGCTCTAAGTTCTCTAAGACTTATTAAAAATCGTTGGTGCGGCCTGGTGTAAACTCCGTGCCGCCTGGTGTAATCCTGGTGTGGTTGAGACAACAGTTGCTCACAAGCGGCACCAGGGTTACACCAGGCCGCACGGAATTTTTATTTAATCACCAATTAGACCAAGTTTACACCAGGCGGCACCAACTTATTTTAAAATAATTGCTGTGTTGAATATGCCCTTTTAAGTCTCGGAGTGTACGAAGGACACTATTTTTCACCACAAAGGCACGAAGAGCACGGAGGCCCACAAAGACTTTTTTATAATTAAGATACAAAGATCACAGAGCAGCTTTTTGAATTTATAATATATAAAGGCACGATGGCAAAAAGTGCTCTTGTTCATTCCACTGTGCCCTTGTATCCTTCGTGCCCTGATCGCCGATGAACCGGCTTTGTGTACTTTGT
>NZ_DATJPM010000073.1 GCF_035506375.1 Methanocella sp. | reverse complement strand
GCAGCCAGTACAGCTGAAGTAACTTTCTTATTACTTTTGCTGTGTCGAATATGCCCTTTTAAGTCTCAGAGTGTACGGAGTCACTATTTTTCACCACAAAGGCCAGTAGTTCCGTGTTTGTTATGTAATCGTTCGTCCTTTGTTTGTGTGGTTCGCTGATTTGTCCGGTTTTTCAACACTAAAACACGAAAGACTTTTTAGTCCCACGTAAGGGGCACGAACCACACTAATGTGGATGCTTTCACGTCAAAACACTAAACAACCTCCCAAAGGCACGAACCTCACTAAATTAAATTGAAACACTAGAAAAAGCATTAATTTCATGCCGTTCTCGTGTTTCAATCCTTTAGTGTTTTAGTGCCATTGGAGAGGTTGTTTCGTGTTTTAAGCGCCAGGCATGGAACTTAGTGATTTTAGTGCCCTTACGTGGGATATAAAAGAATTCGTGTTTTCGTGTGGAAAAACCGACGGGCAGTACGAAAATCGAAAAAATGGCAAAGGACCACTAAACAAACACGGAACTACTGGCCTTTGCGGTGAAAAATAGTGTCCTCTGTGCCATTAAAAAGTTTAAAATACAGGAGTAATTCAACACAGCATTAATAAATAAAGAAAAAAGATAAGTGACTTTTTACTGTTTGTCCATGAGATGGCATGCGACGAAGTGCTCTCCGCCGATATCCTTCAGCTCCGGCTCGACCTTATCACAGATGTCCATCCGCTTGCTGCACCGGGTATGGAACCGGCAGCCGCTGGGCGGGTTGATCGGCGTCGGGACGTCGCCCTCCAGGATGATGCGGCAACACTTGTGGTCCGGGTCAGGGACTGGAATGGCCGAGAGCAGCGCCTCCGTATACGGGTGCAGGGGCTTATCGAAAAGCTCGTCGGTCTTCGCCGACTCCACGATCTTGCCCAGGTACATGACCGCCACACGGTCGCTCAGGTACTTGACCACGATCAGGTTATGTGAAATAAACAGGTAGGTCAGGCCCAGCTCCCTCTGGAGATCTTTGAGCTCGTTCAGGATCTGCGACTGCACGGACACGTCAAGCGACGACGTGGGCTCATCGAGCACGATGAACTGGGGGTTGAGCGCGAGGGCCCGGGCGATGCAGATGCGCTGCCGCTGGCCGCCGCTGAACTCGTGGGGATACCGATAGGCATGCATGGGATTTAAGCCCACGGTCGTCAAAAGCTCATTCACACGCTTATCCAGCTCGGGGCCTTTTTTCATGCCGTTGATGATGAGCGGCTCCGCGATGATATCCTTTGTCAGCATGCGGGGGTTCAGTGCCGACGTGGGGTCCTGGAACACGATCTGCATATCGTGGCGCAGCTTCCGCATGTCCTTATTATTGTATTTCAGGATATTCTCATTGTTAAAGTATATCTCGCCATCCGTCGGCTCGACCAGCCTCAGGATGGTCCGGCCCACGGTGGTCTTGCCACAGCCGCTTTCGCCGACAAGGCCCAGGGTCTCGCCCTTTTTTATATAAAGGTCCACGTTATCGACCGCTTTTACCTGCTGCACGGTACGCGAAAAAATACCGCCGACGATAGGGAAATAGGTCTTCAGGCCCTTAACTTCGATAAGCTTATCGCTCGTCGCCATTCAGCTCACCTTACCTTTTCCATCGTATAGATGGCACATGACGAAATGGCCCGGCTCAATCTCGAGGCAAGCGGGCTTTTCGACCTTGCATATATCCATCGCCTTACTGCAGCGCGGATGGAACCGACACCCCGGCGGAGGAGTGATCAGGTTAGGCACGGAACCGGGGATCGTATCTAGCCGCCGGTCCGTGTTTTGCGTGATCTTGGGTATGGAACTGATCAGGCCTACGGTATACGGGTGGAGCGGCTTATAAAAAATCGATCGCACGTCGGCCAGCTCAATCACGTTGCCGGCATACATGACGCCTACACGGTCACAGATGTCGGCCACAACGCCCAGGTCATGCGTGATGATGAGGACAGTGGCGTTGATCTTATTCTTCAGATCGCGGATCAGTTCCAGTATCTGCGCCTGGATGGTCACGTCCAGAGCCGTAGTCGGCTCGTCCGCAATGAGGATCTGGGGCTGACACGACAATGCCATGGCGATCATCGCCCGCTGGAGCATGCCGCCCGAGAGTTCATAGGGATGGCTCTTTGCCACTCGCTCGGGATCAGGCACCTGGGTGAATTTGAGCATCTCGACCGCTTTTTTATTCGCGTCGGCTTTTTTCAGGTGCTGGTGCAGAATGAGAACTTCGCTGATCTGGTCCCCGATGGTGTACACGGGGTTAAACGAGGTCATGGGCTCCTGGAATATCATCGATATTTTATTGCCGCGAATGTTTCGCATCTCTTTCTCATTGATCTTCAGCAGGTCCTTATTATCAAACAGGATGCTGCCCTCGTCGATTCGTCCCGGAGGCCACTTGATCAGGCGCAGGATGGAGAGCGCCGTGACCGACTTACCGCAACCAGTTTCGCCGACGAGGCCGATGGTCTCGCCCTTGATAATATCCAGGTTTACTCCGTCGAGCGCTTTAACCACGCCTGTATAGGTGTAGAAGTTCGTCTTCAGGCCACGAATACTTAGAATAATATCAGACATTTTTATCTACCTCAGCGCCGCAACTTCGGGTCAAGAATATCTCGCAGGCCGTCGCCGAACAGGTTGAAGCCCAGCGTGATGAGCAGGATGACGAGGCCGGGGAACGTGGCTATCCACCACTGGCCGAAGAAATAGTTCGAACCATCGGACACCATGCGTCCCCACTCCGCCTGGCCGGGCTTTGCGCCAAAGCCAATGAAGCTCAAGCCTGCCGCCGTAAGGATAGCACCGCCCACATCCATTGTCGCCTGTACGATGATGGGCGAGATCGAGTTAGGCAGGATGTGCCGAAACATGATGCGCGTATTGCTCGCGCCGAGCGCCCGGGCCGCTTCCACATATTTATTCTCCCGGATGGAGAGTACCTGGCCCCGTACCAGACGGGCATAGGACGGCCACCATGTGATGGTCATCGCAAACATGACATTTTCCAGGCTCCTGCCCAGCGCCGCACAGACGACCATCGCCAGAACCAGGTATGGGAAGGAGAGGAAAATATCCGTGATCCGCATCATTAGCTCATCGACCGCGCCGCCATAATATCCTGAGATGATGCCGATAATCGTTCCCACGATGACAGCGGAAATGACGACGGCGAAGCCCACGGGCATAGAAAGCCGCGAGCCCCAGATGACCCGGCTAAATACATCAGCGCCCCGGTCATCTGTGCCAAACAAGTGCTGCAGGCTCGGCGCTTCCTTCATATGGTTCCAATCCCAGTCCATCGGCCCATATGGGGCGATGTATGGGGCAAATATCATGATTAATAAGAATACCAGAACGGTCAGCAGCCCGACGATTGCCAGCGGGCTCCTCGAGAACATGTGGAAGGAATACCGGAACTCCTTGATCCGGGACTCGTGCTTTTCCTTCCACTCATCTATGAAGCCCTTCTTCTTTGGCGGCTCGCTCGGTTTTTCTACCGGCTTTTCCAGGATTGCTTTTGTATCGACCGCCATCGTGATCACCCGAATTTGACCCGCGGGTCAAGATAAGCGTACAGGATATCCACGACGAGGTTCATCAAGACGTAAGCGAACACGACGATCAGCGTAAATCCCATGATGGAGGGGAAATCATTAGATGATATGGCGTGGACCGAATAGCGTCCAATCCCGGGCCACATGAAAATTGTTTCCGTCAGCACGGCCCCCGACAAAAGGCCGCCAAATGCCAGCCCCGCCATTGTCACTGCGGGGATCAGGGCATTCCGGAGCCCATGCTTTACGATGACTGTGGCCTCGGAGAGACCCTTGGCGCGCGCCGTCCGGATGAAATCTTGCGACATCACGTCGAGCATGCTCGATCGTGTCAGACGGGCGAAGATAGCCAGGGACGAATAGCCGAGACAGAAGGACGGCAGTATAAGATGGATCAGAGCCTGAGTGAATACATCCCACTGGCCGGCGAGGGAGCTATCGAGCAGGTAAAGCCCGGTGACCCGCGGCGGCGGAGACATAAATATGGGAAGCCGTCCGCCCAACGGTAGCCAGCCAAGCTGGAGATAGAATACGTACTGGAGTATCAGGGCGAACCAGAAGATGGGAACGGAAACGCCACAGAGGCTAAAGATACGGACGATATGGTCGATCACCTTATCTTTTTTTATGGCCGAGATGACGCCGATCGATATCCCTACCAGGAGCGTCAAGATCATGCTACAGATCGTCAGCTCCAGCGTCGCGGGGAAATAATCCGCCAGGCTATTGGCCACCGGGCGTCCGCCTTCTGAGGCGGAGAGGCCCAGGTCAAAATGGGATAGATCATCGAGATAATATAGATATTGAATGGGTATCGGGTCATTGAGATGGTGCTTCTCATAAATAACGGGATACAAGGACTTGGGTGTTTTATCAGTAATCCAGGCGGCAGCGGGGTCGCCGGATAAATGCGATAGTGTGAATGTGATGAATGTAACACCGATCAATACGGGGATGAGCAATAGAAGTCTGCGAATGATATAGTCTCGTAATTTCATGCCTGCACCACACCATTTTTACGTTAACCACTAAAAAATATTTAAGTGGCTGTAAATGTACAGCCACTTAGTTTACTTTTATACTATTTAGTCATATCCTTGTATATCAAGGCACTGTCCAGCGGGCAGTATACGTAGCCCTTCACGGTTGGCCCATGGACGAACACATTCTGCGGGATATCGAGCCAGATGTACGCATTGTCGTTCATGAGCTGTGTGTTGATCTGGTTATAGATATTGTCCAGCTGCGCCGGATCCGTCGTGTTCAGTGACTGCTTATAGAGCGCATCGACCTTCGGGTTGTTGTAGGCGATGTGCGCCGTATAGTAGCCCTGGCTGAATGCGAACGGGTTGACGAAGTTGTCCGAGGACGGGAAGTCGGCGATCCAGCCTAGCTGGAAGATCGGCATCGTGTGCGCCCTCTCCATCTTCAGGTACGTCGGCCAGTCGATCTCCTGGACGTTGACGGTGATGCCCAGGTCATAGCTCTCGAGTGACTGTTTCAACAGCAAGCAGGCGGTCTCACGGGCTGCGCTGCCGGTGTTGTAGTAGATGGTGAAGTTCGTCGGCTTGTCCTTGCTATAGCCCATCTGCTGTAACAGCTGCTTGGCATGGGTCGGGTTGTACGTGGGCGTTGGAGCCGAGGCGTTGTAGCCCAGCATACCCGACGGGATACAGCCATTGGGCGTGGTCGCGAAGCCATTCAGCACCTTGTTGCTGAAGGTGTTATAGTCGAAGGATTCGACGAAGGCCTCTCTCACGGTAACGTTGTCGAAGGGCGGTATGCGCTCGTTCATGCCGATGAAGTTAATCGTCATCGTCGGCGAATACACGTCGATCGCCGCAGCCGTGTCGTTCCTCAGCTCGCCGATGTGCATCGCGTTGTCGCCGAGGATGTAGTCCGCGTCGCCTTTGTCCAGCGCAAGCTTACGGTCAGCCCATTCCGAGACGTAGCGGATGATGACCTGAGATGGCTTGGCAGGCGTTCCCCAATAATTGTCATTCCGGACCATGGTGATGTGGTCCTTGTGCTGCCACTCCTTGAAGACGAACGGGCCGGTGCCGACGAGATGCTCGTTGGCCCAGGTGCTCTGGTTGTTTGGCGAGTAGCCGCCATTCAGCTGGTCAGCCGTCGGGCTGATGATCGAGCAGCCGGCGAAGGACATCGCATAGAGCCAGGCCGAGTACGGCGACTCAAGGTGCATCCTGACCGTGGTCTCGTTCACGACTTCAACCGCATTCTTGGCCAGGTAGGCCTTGACATCGGCGTCCGTGAAGTTAGAGGCCATGTACTCAGGGCCGCCCAGGATATACGGTGAAATGTCCGAAGCATACGGGCCCTGGTTCATGATGACGCCCCGGTCAAACGTATACTTGACAGCGGAGGCATTGAACTTGGTGCCATCCTGGAAGTAGACGCCGTCACGGAGATGGAACGTGTAGGTCAAACCATCCGGGGAAACATCCCAGGACGTGGCCAGTATACCAACGGGGTGGACCGTGTCCGTACCATTGAAATAGATCAGCGTTTCGGCACAGTTCTGTACAATTTCATAGCTGGCCGAATCATATGCGAAAGCCGGGTCCAAAGATTCCGGCTCTCCGGCCTCCATATTAACTATAGTATAGTTCTTAGCCGGGGTCGCACTCGCCGTCGGTGAAGTCGTCGGGCTCGTACATCCAGAAACGAATGCTACGGTCGCTACCACGACTAAAGCGATAACGAATAGGATCCCTAATCTCTTATCCATATTTTCACCTCATACGTATAATATTAGAATTGTTGGGTTCACGATATTTCGGTAACCAACAGCTTAACCAAGATATCAAATTCTTCTTATTTATTGTTATCGGGGGGAAAGACAATATATATGAGCTTTAAATAAAAAATCGAAAAGAAACTCAAACGCTCATGTTTATACTAGAATGTTTTTTATTGAGCATTCGGATAAAAGCAAAGTTTTAAAAATCATCGGGATATTCTATACGGCGTAATACGAGGATTGGCAGGATGTATCATCTGGAATGCATCAAGTGCGGCGCGAAATATCCCGCCGACGAGGTCATCTACACGTGTAAAAAGTGCGACGGCCTGCTGGACGTCGTGTACGATTATTCGAAGATCCATCTGGCCCGGGAAGACTTGAAGGGCCCGCTGTCGGTCTGGAAATATAAGGCATTGCTTCCCATTAGCCGTGAGCCGGTCACTCTCAAGGAAGGCGGCACCCCCGTCTACCACATGAAAAAGATCGGCGCCGAGATCGGCCTCAAGGAAGCCTATGCAAAGCACGAGGGCATGAACCCCTCGGGGTCGTTCAAGGACCGCGGCATGACCGTGGGCGTCACTAAGGCCCTGGAGCTGGGCATGAAGAGCGTGGCCTGCGCCTCGACGGGCAACACGTCCGCGTCGCTCGCCGTCTATGGCGCCCGCGCCGGCATCCCCGTCATCGTGCTGCTGCCGCAGGGCAAGGTCGCCCTGGGCAAGGTCGCCCAGGCGCTGATGCACGGAGCCAAGGTCATCAGCATCAAGGGTAACTTCGACGACGCGCTGAGATTAGTCCGAGAGCTGTGCGTCGAGAACGGCATATACTTACTCAATTCCATTAATCCTTTCCGGCTGGAAGGCCAGAAGACCATCGGCTTCGAGATCGTCGATTTCTTCGGCTGGGAAGTGCCCGACCGGATCATATTGCCGGTGGGCAACGCCGGAAATATCACCGCGATCTTCAAGGGATTAAACGAGATGAAGAATCTCGGCATCATCGACCGCATACCGAAGATGACCGGCATACAGGCTGAAGGCAGCGCCCCGATAGTAAAGGCGATAAAGTCGGGCGCGAAGGAGATCACGGCCGAAGAGCACCCTGAGACCGTTGCCACGGCAATCCGCATCGGCGACCCGGTGAACGCGGTCAAGGCGCTCAACGCGATCCGAAAATCCGGCGGCACCGCCGAGACGGTGACGGACGAAGAGATCCTTAACGCCCAGAAGATGCTCGCCGTAAAAGAGGGCATCGGCGTCGAGCCGGCGTCGGCCGCTTCCGTGGCGGGCCTGATAAAATTGAGGAACATGGGCGTCATCGAGGACGATGAGCGCGTCGTGTGTGTCGTTACGGGCCACCTGCTTAAGGACCCCGAGACCGTCATCAAGAACTGTGATAAGCCCATCGAGGTCGAAGCGAGTGAAGCGGCGATCGAAAAAGTCCTGGGACTCAACAAGGTAAAAATCCGGACAAAATAATTCCGGATTTTAATCAGATCTTTTTTTATTATAAGCCACAGGACAAATTATACATATAAGGCGCTATATCATCCTTATAGGCCAAATAAATGGTAAGCAGCCGCACGTTATTTCTGACCATCGGCCTCATCGCCGTCATCGCATTATTATCAGCCCCCCGGGTGGCACGGGCGGATAATAACATGACTGTCGTGAAGCCGCTCATCGCCGCAGGCTCCTATGGTACCGGCCAGGGGCAGATCGACACGCCGGTAAACATCCGGGTGGACGCTGACGATAACGTATATATTTTGCAGCATATCTACTCCGATAACGTGCATTTCCGGAGCCAGATCACGGTATATGACCGGGACCTGGCGATGGTCCGGTCATTCTACGTTTTGAAAAAGAACATGGGCGATCAGGGCGGAGATAGCGCTCCGGGAGGGTACTATTACGATAACCTGGCCGAATCCTTTGAGGTCGGCGATAACGGCCTGATCTATATTCTGTGCGGCTGGGACGTGGTCGTCATGGATTCAAACGGCGTCTACGTGAACCAGTTCCCGGTCCAGTCCTTCATGGCCTGGATCGATAAGAGCGGCGGTGACACGAAATTCTATTATCCTCACGGCATAACTCTGACCAGGGACGGATACGTGGCCATCACCAGCGGAGATACGCCGTCCAGGCACGAGATAATCCTGATATACCCGGACGGCCGCCTCTACCGGAAGATCACGACGTCCTGGAACATGAAGGACATGGTCCGTGACGGGAACTACAGCCTATATATCACGGATTCGGACCGGAATGCCGTCCATGTCTATGACCCCACGCTTACAAAGGAAAAGGATATCCCGCTCGATTTTAACGGAACGTATAGTGGCAGCGCGGCATCACTGGCTATCATGCCCGGGGGCAACATCACGGCGAGCGCGAACGGCATATTCATATATAACAACGATGGCATCCGGCTCGCTCAATTCGTGGATAATAACCTGACCGAGAATAATAAGAGCTGGGGCCGGCCCATAGCGGCCAATTCGTCGGCCTGGATCATCGTAGCAAGCGGTAAGGCCGATGCGAACCGTACGCCGCAGCCTCTGCTCCTTTATAAGTACGACGCGAGTCAGGCCTACCTGTTTAAGGCTCCCGAAGCGGTCAATACGGTTAATAATACGATATGGGTTGTTCTGGGCGTCGGATTTATAGCCATACTGGCTCTAGTATGGATCGTCGGCTTTTTCCTGTTATTTAAAAATCGACCTTAACCGTCGCGAGGATTTATGATGATGCCCCCCGTTTATTTTCTTGTCGCGGAAGATAAACGACTGCGACATACATGCATTTGATCATCTATTGCCGATGGTAAATGCTTTACTGGGGGAAATTGTGTGCAGGCAGAAAAAACCGTAAACTCATGCTTTATACTGCCCATACTGCCGCATAAGATCGGCAACGTGCGGGATTTCTGGGACGACGTGAGCGAAAAGTACCGCGAAGATACCGGGGACCAGCTCCGGGGCACGGGCGTTAAGCGGATGCTGGCATTTCTGCAGGCCATGCCCGAAAAGGGGGATTACCTCGTCTTATTCCTGCAATCAGCCCATAGCCTGGGCGAGACTCTCAAGGAAATTTTCTCCACGGACGTGGAGTACTCCAGGTATCTGACGGACCAGTTCAAGGACTTCACCGGCATCGACATGGCCCGGGAGGAAAGCCTGCCCGATGTCCAGATGCTGATGGACTGGAAGGATACCCGCCAGTACCTGGAAGAAAAGGATATGCTCAAGATGCCCTGGTGTTTCGCAGTGCCTATCCTGCCTGGCAAGACGGAGGAGCTCCTGAGGATACTAAAAGAGGCGGAAAATACCCGGATGCCAGAAATCGAGGATATGATGCGGCATCACGATATTATCCGTAGCCTGACATGCCTGCAGCGCACGAAGGACGGCGATTTTATGGTGCGGCATATCATCGCGTCGAACCCGCTGGATGACCTGATAGAAGCATATACTGCATGTAACAATAAAACGTGCGCGATCGCCAGAAAGATGATAAAGGAGTTCACAGGCCTCGACTTTGCAGATCCAAAACATAAGCCGCACGTGGAGCTGCTCTTCAAGTGGGACGAGACTCGGGGCTTCGAAACGGCAGACCAGGTCATTGCCTATACGGAATAAGGTCCTGTAAATAATAAAAAAGAAGGGACACCGTTATTCGGTGCACTGGACGACGCGCTCGCTGATGATATTGCCATCTTTAAGCTCGTAGATGTACTTTCGCTTGGTGTTCAGGCAGTAGACGGAAGTCTCGATAACGCCTTTTTTCTTGTCTGACGCGCTGGTGTTGTTGTATTTCATGTTATCACCTGGATTGCCTTAAGAGTAGAGCTCGTAGTCCTTGCTATACCCCCGTTTTTCATAATTGTTCGATGATCAAAGGCTTAATGATCAAACATCGAAGGTTAATCGTTCAATGCAACGATGTTATATAAACTTTTCACTCTAATCACTCGGGCAACTATGCCGGCTTTTTTTAGGATGAACAAATTAAGGCGGAATATTTATACCTTGTAATTACTTATATGGTTTTCCTTCGCATGTTAAGCGTGAAATTTATGACCATTCGATATTCAATTTAGCAATTGATTTAAGTACGACCATCCCCTATTTTATAAAGATGGGTTGGTATGGCAGCGATAACGATCTATGACGGCGCCGAGACCATAGGCGGCAATAAGATCTATGTTGAAGAGAATGGGCGGGGCGTTTTCCTCGACTTCGGGATGAACTTCGCCCGGCGTAACGCCTACTTTGACGATTTTCTCAGCGAAAGAAGCGGCCGTGGCATCCACGACCTCGTCAGCCTGGGCATGATACCGCCGATTAATATATACCGCCAAGACCTTGTTCCCGCCGATATGGACGGACTTGTATCCGGTTTTCCTAAGATTAACGTTGAAGCTGTCCTTTTGAGCCATGCGCACGTAGACCATAACGGCAATATCGGCCTGCTGGACCCGGCCATTCCAGTCGTCGCTTCTGCTACGAGCGTGGCTATCATGAAGGCGATGCGTGATATCGGCCAGGCGGATGTCGCTCAGGAAGTTGCCTACATGTCGGTGCGTAAGCGGGATAATACGGGGCTGTATCTTAGCGCTGACAGTAAAGTGCCTTATAGGGGACGGGACTTTTGTTGCCCGGACGGCTGCCCTGCCGAGCTGGGCGAGTTTTTATCCCGGCGGCCCGGAGGGGATAGCGGCCGGGCGAAGAGCTTCGACGGCTGCGGCCTGTCCGGCATTGACGGCCTGGAGCTGCCGTTTGAGGTGAAGACTTTTAACGTTAACCATTCTATCTATGGCGCGCTGGCTTATACGCTGAAGGGCGAGGGCGCTTCCATTGCCTATACGGGCGATTTCCGCATCGGCGATAACGCTAAGGAGATGCCCGATTTCATTAAGGAAGCCAGGAGCTCGGACGTTCTTATCATTGAAGGTACCCGGACCGGCCGTGAGGGCGACGTGGAGGTTACCGAGTCAACGGTGCACGATACCTGCCGTGCTACCGCCGAAGATGTGAAAGGCTTGATCATCGCTGATTTTGGGGCCAGGAACTTCGAGCGCCTGGAAATATTTAGAAGAATTGCGCAGGAGACGGGGCGCCAGCTCGTGATCACCGCGAAGGACGCTTACGGGCTCTACGCCATCGAATGCGCCGACGGCGCATGCCGGATGAACGACGTTTTGGTCTATGACGAGATCAAGGATAAGACGAAGAGTAAGTATGAGACGGACACGCTGGCCAGGCAATGCCCGATTACCTATGTCAGCCATCTGGATATTAAAAATAATCCCGGGAATTATATCCTCTGCTTTTCGTTTTTCGATATGAAGCAGTTGCTGGATATCGAGCCCGAGGGAGGCGCATATATCTATTCTGCTTGTGAGGCGTTCTCCGAGGAGCAGGAGATCGACTTTGGCAAGCTGAAAAACTGGCTGGACCACTTTGACATTAAACCCTATGGTTTCTCGTATGGGGAGAATGGTCTGGAGTTCGATAAGGAGTATCACGCGTCCGGACATGCTTCACGGGAGGAGCTCGCCCGTGTTATCGATGCTGTAGACCCGGATGTTTTGATCCCGGTACATACGGAAAACCATGACTGGTTTATAGAGAAATGGGAGCAGACCCGGCAAATGACGAATGGCGAGAGGTTTAATTTATAATTGTTTTAGTGAGTGTTAGCGCCTTTCGCTGGATGTTTCGTCTTTGTGACTTACGTACAGCCCTTCGGTTTTTAATTTGCGACTCACGTACAGCCCTTCGTTTTTTATTTTGTGACTTACGTACGGCCCTTCGGTTTTTAAACACGAAGACACTAAACTCTTTTTAGATTTACGAACACTAAACCGCGAAAACACTGTAAACACAATCAAGCCATGAAACCATGAAGACCCTATTAAATGAATTAAGCCACCAAGAACACGGTTAATAAGACACTAACGAACGACTTAAAACACGAAGTGCCACAAAACTAAGACAAAAAGTTAACGCTAATCTAGCATAGCGTTATCAAATAAGTTATTGTTAATTTATTATTCGGGATATGCCTTCTCCTATGTTAGCCGTATTGAAATTGATTAGCAATCCTAGTCTCAATCCGCTATGTTTGAGATATGTAAGAAGTTGATATCGGTGTAATGGTATAATATTTTCAACGACTTTTAATTCGAGTATTAAACAGTCATCTACGAGCATGTCCAGGATGTAGTACTCATCATCATATACGATACCGTCGTACTTGATGGGCAGTTTAACCTGTCTTTTCACCGTGCATCCCCTTTTCTTGAGCTCGATCTCCATGAACTTTTCATAATTCCTTTCAAGTAGTCCTTGCCCAAGCTTCATATGGACGTTAAAGGCAGAATCAACGGCATATCGAGCGGTATCCTCCACATGAGGAGGTATGGTTTCATACTTCTTATTAGGCGTGTTATTCATTTACATCACTCAATATTAATTGCAATATTGTGTAAATAATTAATATCATATTAAATTTTCGAATTGAAAGCTAAAACAGTCGTACT
The DNA here is from genome assembly GCF_035506375.1 of Methanocella sp. NCBI lineage: Archaea > Methanobacteriati > Methanobacteriota > Methanomicrobia > Methanocellales > Methanocellaceae > Methanocella > Methanocella sp. Next base: position 3,355 of record NZ_DATJPM010000073.1, on the reverse strand, counting down.
CTATTTGTCTTAATTTTGTGGCACTTCGTGTTTTAAGTCGTTCATTAGTGTCTTAATAACCGTGCACTTGGTGGCTTAATTCATTTAATTGTGATTTCACGTTTTCATGGTTTAATTGTGTTTACAGTGTCTTATTGTTTTAGTGTTCGTAAATCTAAAAAGAGTTTTGTGTCTTCGTGTTAAAAAACCGAAGGGCCGTACGTAAGTCGCAAAGACTAGAAACCGAGGGTTGTAATGAGTTAAAAGACAAAAGCCAAAGGCTTTACCTGAGTCGCTAAGTTATAATAAGGTTTTTTGTCATGTAGCATTTTCAGAAGTTAAATATATGTATTGGCTAAGCATTTATTTCAATTTGAATATGTCTAAGCCAGGCGTCCATATCATACCCGCCGGTCTGGAGTACGACCGTGTTGTAAAGCCTTTATTAAAGGATTTTACCGTATCGAAAGCATATTTATTGATCAACGAGAACCTGGGCAAGGATTTCGGCAAGCAGAAAGAGATCATCGACAGGTTCAGGCGCTCGATAAAGAAGGTCCCTATCGAATGGGAAGAAATCGAAGTCGATATTTACGATTTTAATAAAACGTTCCAGACGGTCTATTCTCTTATTAATAAGGAAGCCCTGGCGGGTAATCCGGTCTACATTAACATTTCTTCGTCGCCGAAGATCCTGCTGGTCGCCCTGATAATGGCGGCGTTCATGAATAAGGAGCACGGTGAAGTTGAGCTTTTTTACGTGGAGCCCGAGAAATATTACGATGGCGAGGTGGTCCATGCTATCATGCAGCTTCTCGATAAGAAGGCGGATGAGAAGAATATCGTCAATAATCTGAGGGAGCTTGCGAAGGAGATAGAGGCGCATGGCATGGCCGCAGGGGAGGCTCGTATCCATGAGTTCCCGCCTTTCCCTATTGCGGAGATTACGGATATCGAGTATGATATGCTGAGAGTCATCCGGGACGCTAATGTGCCTTCGACTAAGGACCAGGATCTGGCGGGCCAGGGCAGCGTAAGCTCGATAAAAGAGCTGAAAGAGCGGCTGGACGATAAGCTCGGGAAAGTGACTCCCAGGTCGAACGTGAAGTATTACCTGGATAACCTGCAGAGGATGGGCCTGGTGAGGACGGAGAGGGATAAGAAAGAATTGAATATCAGGCTTACGAAGGTCGGAGAGCTGTTCGCTGACACGAAAGGTTCAGCTTAGTTCTTTTTTTATTCAACTTCCAGGGACATTAAAGCTTCGCCATCCGCCGTTGCCAGAGATGGCGAAGCCCGTCCGGCAGGGTTTCGGCGGATATTATGGCATTTAAATGAGAGCGCCGAAGCCTGTGCCGGGCTATATATAGCCCCCCGTACGGGCCGCCGGGAGATTACCTGGCAAGCGGCTCGTACATAAAGTATTAAGTAGGTTGTATTATATAAAGTTATCTCATAGCATATAATTTTGTTACATATTTTCTGAATAAGTTTTTCCATAAAATATCTACTGTGTTGAATTACTCCCTTATTTTAAGCTTTTTAAGAGACGGAGGGCACTATTTTCACCACAAAGGCACGATGGCACAAAGGCCCACGGAGTTTTCTTTTTAAATTAAGTTACAAAGAACACAAAGCCGGTTCATTGGCGATCAGGATACGAAGGATACAAGGGCACAGTGGAATGAGCAAGAGCACATTTTGCCATCGTGCCTTCATATCCTGTATCTTATAAGTTCAAAAAGCGGCTTTGTGCCCTTTGTCTCTTAATTATAAAAAAGACTTTGTGAGCCTCCGTGCTCTTCGTGCCTTTGTGGTGAAAAATAGTGCCCTCCGTACACTCTGAGACTTAAAAGGCACAGCAAAAATATCTAATTATGTTTGCTCTTTTTCATTTCCCTTAGTTTTTCAAGGCTATCTCTGGCTGCCTTTATGCCCGGCTCCATTTCCACTAATTTCTCATATTCCTCGATGGCTTCATCGTATAGCTCGTCTTCTACGTATATCTGAGCCAGCATCCTGCGCGCTTCAAAATTATCGGGGTCGAGCTTGAGCGCCCTTTTTAGCTCTTTCCTCGCTTCCTTGAGCATGCCCTCTTCGGCATACGTGGCCCCAATATAATAATGAGGTAACGCGTTATCGGGATCGGTCTTCATGGCCTTTTTGAACATGCGTATGGCGTCTTCTATCATGCCGTGGTTGCTATAATATACGCCCAGAAAGTACATGGCGTCCAGGTATTTTGGCCGGATACGCAACACTTCCCGGAGCTCCTCGATGGCGCCCGGGTCGTCGTTCAGGTCGAGGAGGTAGGCGAGGTCGTAGTGATATTCGGCGTTTTTAGGGTCGAGGCTTATGGCTTTTCTAAGCTCGTCGACGACGCCTTCGGTGATGTTCATTAATATGAGGACGATGGCAAGCCAGTGGTGTGCTTCCGGATTATCGGGAGCTTTTTCTGCGGCCCTTCTGGCGGCCTTGAGCTCTTCGTCGGGAGACAGGCGGAGCTTCGGGACGTATTTGAGCCGGAATAATGAGCCTTTGTCGTGCGGGACGAAACGCAGGTTGCGCCTGAACTCTTCTATGGCTTCGGCGTATTTGCCGGTCTCAACGTATGCGGCCGCGAGACCGTAGTGGGCGAAAGCGTTGTCGGGCGCTATCTCAATGGTCTTTTTGAAGGCTTCGATGGCTTCTTTGTAGTGTTTTTTCTTATAGTTGACCATGGCCATGAGGAACCAGGGGTCCTGGCGGTCTGGCGCGGAGTCTGCTGCCTTTTTTAATGTTGCCATTGCTTTGTCGTCCTCGTGTAGCTGGAAATACTCCATGCCCAGGTTATACCAGGCGTCATAATTTTTACCGTCGAGCTTGAGGATCTCCCGGTATTCTTTTACGGCTTCTTCGTGCAGCTCCTGGCTGCGGTAGATGCTGGCGAGTAAGAGGCGCAGGTCGATGTTTGCCGGGTCTGCCTTGATCTGTTTCTTGAGGTCGTCTATTGTGGGGGCCGCGTTGAAGTCTTCGAACATATGTGCGTCAGTTAGTATATTGTATTCCTTATATAAGTTAACGTTAATCGAATTTTAAAAGGGGCGGTTATAATACTAAAGGACTAAACTCACATGAGATAGCCATAGCCTTAATAAAAGGTAAATGTCAGGGCTTCGAGGGCGGATAAGCCGAAGATTATGTGAGGATAACCCGGTCGATCTTTAATTCTATATATCCATAAAAGATCAGATAGCATCGTGATATAACCACAAAGGCACGGAGAGCACAGAGACGCACAGAGCCCGGTGGTTTGGGGTTTGAGGCACAGGGATAAAAGAGGCACGGAGAAAACCACGTCTTTATCTTACCCATATTAATTATAAGTCGATGCCGC
>NZ_DATJPM010000072.1 GCF_035506375.1 Methanocella sp. | reverse complement strand
GCCCTTTTAAGTCTCAGAGTGTACAAAGGACACTATTTTCACCACAAAGGCACGAAGAGCACGGAAGCTCACAAAGACTTTTTTATAATTAAGAGACAAAGGACACAAAGCCGCTTTTTGAGCTTATAAGATACAGGATATGAAGGCACGATGGTAAAAGTGCTCTTGTTCATTCCACTGTGTCTTTGCATCCTTCGTGCCCTGATGTCAATGAACTGGCTTTGTGTACTTTGTAACTTAATCTAAAAAGAAAACTTTGTGGGCCTCCGTGCTCTTCGTGCCTTTGTGGTGAAAAATAGTGCCCTCAGTGCTCTTCAAAAACTTAAAATACGGGAGTAATTCAACACAGCAAATATTTTAAAATAAGTTGGTGCCGCCTGGTGTAAACCTGGTGCCGCTTGTTAGCACAAGAGTTTCAACCACACCAGGTTTACACCAGGCGGCACCAATATTATTTTATATCACCAAACGGCACCAGGTTTACACCCAGGCGGCAACAACGATTTTTAATAAGTCTTAGAGAACTTAGAGCCAGCTTCGAGCCACTTTGAGGCTGAAAAAGTCTTCGAGCCGCTTATCAGGCTTAGAGCGCTTAACAGAAAGTAAAAATGGCACACGGGCCCGGGAGGGGCCCGATAATAGACTCCAGCTTAATATCGGCGCCGCCCGGACGACTCGGCCTCCTTGCCGCGCTCGATGAGCTCGCGCACCCGCTGCCCGCCCTTCGAGCCGCCCTTGTGGCCGATGGCCTCGTAAAACTCGTGGCCGTGGGACTTAGAGGTGGCCAGGCCGCCTTTTCTGCCCGCCTCTTTGACGCTGATGTTTCCTTTTTCTACCATTTCCATCCTCCTGTATAGCAGTGAATCATTCCTAGTAACCCCAATTACGCCTATACAAATTAAAATGACCCTTAAAAAACGCAGAATGACGAAAATAGCGGTTTTTATCGTTTATAATAGCCATTTTTGCCCTTGGTTTGCCGTTTCTTTCGGCTCCTGGCAGCCGGGGAAAGCATATTAAGCCCTAAAGCCATAGTCTGATTTTGCCATGGACGTCGTCACATTCGCCAAGTACCCGTTCGTTCAGGAAGCCCTCGCCTACGTGACGGAGCAGGGCTTCACTATCGAGGACATAGTGTCCCGGCCGGCGTACGGCCTCATCCGGACGAGGGGCAAAAAGCGTGTGCTCGAGGCGCTATCCACACAGGACACGAAGGACGATATGTCGCTACAGCCCGAGGAAGAGCTGCTGTCATTCCCGGTGGCCAGGATGCTCGTCTCCATGACGGGCGATACATACCTTATGCGGCGGTACGCAGTATGGGAGGCAAAGCGGGCTTACGCGTTCCTTGTCAATGAAAAGGATAAGGATCTGCTGGCGGTTGGCAGGGACTTCAGGCTGCCGGCAAGGGTCGAAGGCCGGGATTTCATCCTGCATTTTACAGATTACCTGCGCTATTCGGCGCCCCTGCGTTCCATGGACTGGAAGCTCATCAGCCAGAAGATCATCAAAGGCATGGTATACATCGATAAAGATAGCTATGCCCGGCTCATCGAAGAGGCCATACGGGAAAAGATCCAGACGTCGGTCTCCCCCGTACCGGCGCCCCTCGCGGCTCCGCTTAAGCCTTATGCCGATGAGATCGTTATAGAGCTGAATAAGCTGAAGAGCAGGCTTAATATGAATGTCAGCGGCGACGTGAGCCGGTATTCGTTCCCGCCGTGCATGAACTATCTGCTCTCCGAGCTACAGAAGGGCGTGAACCTGCCCCATACGGCCCGGTTCGCCCTCACCTCATTTTTAGCGAACATTGGCTATGATAAGGATAAGATTATGGAGCTGTATCGCATGGCACCGGACTTCCGGGAAGACCTTACCCGCTACCAGGTCGAGCACATCACCGGTGCCGGAGGTACCGAGTATACGTCGCCCTCCTGTAAGACCATGATCACCTACGGCAACTGCTACGGGAAAGATAAGCTTTGCGAGTACGTGAGCCACCCGCTGACCTATTATCGGAAGGCGTCGATGAGAAGGGCGAAGCTCCAGACGACTGCCCAAAAAGAGCTCGCGAACAAAGAGGCCGAAGAAGCGGTAAAAGCTGAAAAATAAAAAAAATTAGTTTTTAGGGGCTGACGTAGGCGTCGGAAGCACTTTTGGCTCTATGTGCTTTACACCGGCGACCCTGTTCGCCGTTATGTCCACGGACACCTGGTATATGTCCGGAGTCCAAATGCTACCGTCCGCATGCACCGTGCTTTCGCCTTCGATGAAAACGGCCGCATTCACATCATTGTTCGCGCCAGGGCCTTCCGAGAATACACCCGTGATAGTATATCCGGGCTTTCCAAGTAAGGCGCTCATGGACGGATCGCTTTTTGCTATACTGGCAGCCTGCGTCTTTTGCGCATCCGTCAGTGCCGGGGAGACTGCCTGCGGGCTGCCCGCCATAGAAGTGGCGGCCGGGCTTTGCAACGTCGCGCCTGGATTGTTGTCGTTGCCAATCGAAATGCAGCCTGCCGCAAAAATGAACACTGCTGTTAAACCCCAAACATATATTGCCGAATCCATTTTCATTACCGTCACCTTTGATGGTCCAAAATGAAAATTGGCTTTCAGGCTTATAGGGCTTATGTCACAATACGTTAAGCTAATAGTGGGCCGGCCCTTCGGCTAGCCCACAGGCGCCTGGCCGATCTTTTGTGTCAGCTTCTCGAGGACTTCCTTGCGCATGCCCTCGACGAACTTGATGGAGCCGACGACCAGGTGGCCGCCGCCGCTCACGCCGCCGCCCTTGATCTCATCCCTGAGCTCGCGGACCATCTTCGGGATGTTCATGAGCACCCCCCGGGACCGCAATACCGCAAAGTCGGGGCCGTAGCCCAGCGTGACCACGGGCTTGCCCGCGTACTTCTTACAGAGTATATCGTGGATCTCGCCGGTGGTCTTACCGGGGGCCGGGAAGGTGAACTTGTGGGCGTAGTTCTCCACGTCGATGACGTTCAGGATCGCGCCGCTCGGCAGCTCCGTCGTCTTTACGTGCGGCATAGAGGCGTCCAGCTGGTCGTTGATCATCTTCGTGGCCAGCTCGTTCAGCAGGCCCAGCAGCGCGTCGTGGCGCTTCTGGTCGCCGAAGTTCAGGATGTCGTCCACGATGCCCTTGCCGTCGTTGTAGCGTAGCCAGAACTGCTCGTAGTCCAGCGCGAGAGCGATCTTTTTCAGCTCCTCCTCGGGATATTTGTCCTTTACCAGGTCCAGGTACATGGCCCTCTCGAGCGCCTCGGACCTGTCGCCTACTGCCGCGACGGCCGCTAAGTGCTTGATCTTCTCCTCTACGGAGGGGTTGATCATCCGGGCCAGCTCGGTGCCAAGCATACCCGCCGTTATGCCGAAGTCGCCGCCGGCATGATAGGGGTTCACGTGGGCGACGAGGAACTGGTCGACAATTTCATCGGGATGGTGGTGGTCGACCACGAGCAGGTCGATTCCGTAGACCTTCGCATACTTATACGCGTCCAGGTCTTCCTCGGTGGAGCCGTTGTCCATTAAAATGATGAGCGGCATGGCCTGGCCGAACCGCTCGTGGTCCTCCAGCGCCATCACCAGGTCCTTGTTGATGTCCTCGAGCTCGTAGAACGGCGCCTTGGATGGCGAGCGCGAGAAGAAATGATACTCGGCGTCCGAGTCGCCCTGCGCTTTTATTAAGGGTAAGCAGGCCTTCTCCACCGCGACGCCTGCGCAGATGCCGTCCGCGTCCGCATGGTGCCTGATGATTATGGGCTCGGATTTTAATATCGCCCGGCGGATGCGCCTGGCCACTTTTTCCATCTGGGGCCGGAGCTTTTCCAGCGCCTCGCTCTTCACCAGGAACTCGACGTGCGCCGGCGCAGCCCTGACGTCGATGGACCTCTCGATGGTCTCCCTGATGGGGGCCGCTTCCGCGTCCGATAATCTTTTTAGCTCAAGGACTTCCATCTGGATCGCGCCGTTGTGGAGCTCGATATCGCCCACGGCCTTTGCCATCATCTCCAGGCCGACATCCGGGTAGGCTCGCATGCCTGCCTCGGTGAAGGCCGCGCACGAGACTGTGCCGTCCTCGTCGGCGATGGTGAAGATAGTCGGGCCGCTGGTCTGCTTGACCTGGACGACCTCGCCGCTGATGCATACCGTCTTGCCGATGAACTTCCCGACCTCGCTGGACTTCCGGCGGGGCAGGTTCTTTTCCACATTAACGATCTTGATGTCCTTAAAGTTCTGGGGCTTGAGGTCGAAATTGCCATTCGGCTTGATGGAATTGATCGCGACCATCACCTCTTCGCCCGGCACGTAGGCCCTGCTGACGTTGCTAGAATGAATTAAGCCCTTCGTCTGGTCGTTCAGGGTCACGAACACGCCGAAGTCGGCTAGATTGGCGACCTTGCCGACGTACGTCTTCCCGATCTCAAGGTCGGAAACGTCGCAAGCGCCGCTTAGTTTATACACGGGCCGGACGCTCCGGCATTCACCGCAAAGCTCCTGGCCTGGGGCCGTGGGCTTTCCGCAGACATCGCAGACGGGCACCCTGCCCGAGCCGCCGCAGGCCTCGCACTTTTCCCGCACCTGGATCTTGCCGCTGCCCTTGCACTTCGGGCAGAAGCCGCCTGAGAGCAGGCTTTTCAGGTCCTTTTCGGTCATCCCGACCAGGTTGACGCTCTTGACCTTGCCGGTGCCGCCGCAATTTTCACAGGGCTTTTCGCCCGTGATTATAAAGCCTTTACCATGACATGACGAGCATTCGGTGCCCATGAATATGACTCCAGTTTCGACTGTTTTTAGAAGTGATGCATCCTAATCGTCGTTCCCCTAGAAAATCATTATGGTTCGTCCGCGGGACTGTATGTAAACACTCAGAAGGCGGCTAAAGCCGGGGCATCTTTTCGTTGGGCTGAGGCCGTGGCGGCAGGGGCTTGATAGCATCCAGGCTCCTCTGCCGGGGCTCGATGATCTCGGGCTTGATGCTCTTGTGGGGCTTGAGGATACCGACTTCGGCGGCCCGGACGATCTTCACGAAATCGAAGGCCTCCTTCTGCATCGACCTGGGGTAGTTGAAGACCCGGGTCTCGAACGGCGTCTTCAAGATGATGCCCCGCCTGATAGTCATTACAAAAGCGAGAAGCAGCGCCCCGGCGAAGGCCAGGAGCAGGCTCATGGTGAAGGTCATCATCTGGGCCAGGTAATCGAGATTCACATTGGCCATGAAATATAGAGGGATCCTGATGGTCGCGCTCATGAGGGCCGCGGTAACGGCGGCGATGACGCCTATCAGCAGCCACTTCCAGTCGTAGATCGTGTAGCAGCCGAGCGACTCCAGGCTTTCGTACTTGATATCGTAGAACCGCTCGCCTTTTATGTGGACGATCCTCCGGTCCGTGGCCACAAGGTACTCCGACCCGAGCGGCGATTCTTTATTCAGCGAGAAGATCGCCTTCTCCCCTATATAGAGGAACTTATCTATCCTCGACATCCTGTCCATCCCTGGCCTTGCCCTTAATATGCTACTATAATTACATCGAATATATCTGCTTTTTTCTCTTATTTCAGGGCTAAACGGGTTTATTCGGCCGGAGGAAAGTATTTTATCCTTAGGATAAAATCATGTATATTAACCGATTTTGTTTTAAGTGATAGGAGGCATTCGATGGTTAAGATATCAGGAGTAGAAAGAGAAGTACTGGGATACCTCAAGAACGCTCTGGACCGCAACATGCTCGATGGCGTCAGCTCGGTGAAGATATCCAACGACCTGGACGTGCCCTTAGAAAAGGTCAACGAGGCCTGCCAGAAGCTGGAGGATAAGGACCTCGCCCACATCGAGAAGAGGAAGATGTCCGGCGGCAAGGTGAAGGACGTCGTCGCCTGGATCAAGCCCCGGGGCATAGACTACCTGCAAAAGGAAAACGGCATTCCCCTTTAAATATTTTTATTTTGGCCGATAATTTTAATACGTATGAGCATTACTGTAATGTACGCCGGGCCTGTGGTCTAGTCGGCTATGACGTCGCCTTCACACGGCGGAGGTCAGGGGTTCGAATCCCTTCGGGCCCACTTTTATTTTTATGACGGGACAAAAACATTTTAAGTCCATGGCTAAAATAAAGTTTAACGGTAGATACAATGGAAACACCCCGGAGCATCGAGCAGAGGAAGCACATCGAGGAGCAGCTTCAGGTCATAAAAGCTTACGTGGACGGCTTCGAGCTGTTTCTCCCGAAGGATGAGACGGCCCTTGTCGAGATCGCCGGGATCATCGATAGCGCCGAGAAGAAAGTAAAGGAGATGGACGAGTCCCGGATCAGGCGTAAACAGCTAATGGCCGAGCTCGACCAGGCTTTTATTGACCTGGAGAATTCGCAAAAGCAGTTCGTCGAAAAGGTAAAGCCGGGCCAGCGCTGAGCCGTGAACTTAACGCCGTTAAGTCATTATTTATTTATACTTAAAAAATCTACTAATTATGAGAAATAACGCCTCCCCTGCGGGGAGGAACTTATTATCATGAGGAATGCCAGTGGACATGCTTGACGAGTTAGGCCAAAAAGAGGTATCCGTGAGGGAATTAATGGACGAGATGAGGTACGTGAAAGGCTATTCGAGCATCATGACCCCCCTGACGGATGAATACGTAAAGACGCACAACCGGACGTTCTTCTACGACGGCGACGTCATGGAGTACCAGGTCGGCACGAAGCGCGTCGTAAAGGCGATCGTGGACGGGAATGCGTTCGCTATTAAAAAAGATGGTAAGGAATACCGGAGTGCCAAAGCGAGGGCCCTGTTCAAGGACGATTCCGACTTTAAGCAGTGGAAGAAGACGTGGGACGGCGATAAGAACGCGATGATCAGCGATGCCTGCGCCTCACTCCATATTTACCAGCTAAATGCCGTTTGCTCGTTCAAGGAGCTGGAGATGCCCAGGGAACTCAAGTTCTGCACGGTCCAGGAGCTGCTGGTCTTCCTGAAGTCCCGGGAGTTCGAGGCCGTCCAGGCCCGGTACATGCCGGAGAAAAGCGCAAAAAAGACCGCAGCATCGGACGACGAATAAATCTAAGGCCCTCAAGGCTCAATAAGAAGCCTTAATACCTTTTAATCGCTTTATGGCTGAAATCGTCTTAAGGGCATTCGTAATAAATTTAAGCGATGCTTAAGGCGTAAGCCTTTATTTCTTTCAACACACTCATGACAAACTATTTTTAGCCTCAGCGGCATGTAAGCCTTCAATGGACTCGATCGTACTCATAGGCCTGATGGCGGGGGCGCTCACCACGAGCAGCTGCGTACCGCAGGCCACCCGCATCATTAAGACCAGGTCGGCAAAGGATGTATCAGCACTCTTTTTCGCGCTCATGGCGGCGGGAATGTGCCTCTGGCTCGTCTATGGCCTGGCCCGGGCGGATGTGGCCATCGTTCTCTGGAACGCGATCAGCCTGGCTTTTTGCGTCCTGATACTCGCGCTGAAGAAGGTTTATGGCTGATCCACGGTATCGGGCTCCTTGAGGTATGCAGTATATTGCGACAGCTCGTAGCACCCGATCTTCTTTTCCAGCTCCGAGACGCGCCCGATGAGCCCCCTGAACCCGGTATCGCCCAGCACCTGCTCTTCCTCGTCCTCCATCCTTTCCTTGACTTCCTGGATATACTCGTTAGAGACGATGTCGAAGAACGTCGGGAACAATATGGTATTCTCCCGGGAGATATGTGGCAGGTACATGTTGATGAACATGCCGCAGCGGTCCAGCAGCCTTACAAGGTCCTCCTGGCTGATGTCTGCGCTCTGCGAGGAGAGGTCCATGATCTGATGGTTAAGCTCCCGGGACACGTCGTGCTGATGCTCAAGCGTATCCACCAGCTCCACAATGTAGTTGGCCTCCCGGAACTTCGGGAAAATATAGTTCTCCTCATTATGCTCATGGTGGTTCGAGATGTACCTGTCGACTATATGTGACGCCCTGTTGATGACCGAGATGTCGATCTCCTGGCCCGTGATGGACTTTTCAAGGATTCGCTGGTAAATTAAAAATATCCGCTCGATGACCCCGTGCTCCCGCATGAGGTCTTCCATCGGCGAGCTCTCTTCCTGCTCAAGCTGCTCGCCTTTTTCCTTTAGTGGCTGATGTGTCCCTGCCAAAATAGTCCCCTCAGGACTCTGTTTTCGCTCCATTCTAATATAATGTGGCGCATTATTCGGCAGAGACGGTAAGACTTTTATGCTGCGGGGGGTACCAGATGTAGCCCTTTTCCCTGATGGGGTCCTTAAAGGTGATACTTCCCCCATTTTTCTCGACGGTAATGATATAAGAATTGTACTTAAGGCGCCTTGCCTCCGGCGTCTTTGCGTATTTATCCGCCTCCGCCGGAGCCAGGCCCGTGAATTTTTCATATGATTCGGCCGGAGAGGTCCCTTTAATAAAGTCATATGTGTAAACGCGATAGGCATCTTGCGTGTCCTCGATAACCATCCACCTGAGGGGATTCGTCGTGGCAATGGTACGGCCTTTAACGTTTTTGGCCGCCCAAGCTTTACCCCCTGAGCTGAACGCGACGACCAGACAGAAAAATGCTATATACGGCCATGGCTGCCCGATGCTGGCGACCCCGAGTATCATAGCGACTATATATATGAGGCTGGCCAGCAGGAGGAAAACGCTCGGCCCGCCCAGGATGCCCAGGGTGTATTTTTTATCAGAGAACGGGTAGAACAGCGGAATCCCCGGGTAAGCAAGATAATCGGCCATAATATGGGTCAGCGCGCCCGCGGCGATCGCCGTGACGGCGAGCGTGCCGAAGGGGGCCATTATTAAGGGAAAAGCGAGCGACAGCAGGTATGCGGCGGCCGCCGAGAAGAGCGTGACGACGAGTGCGCCGAAGAAGCTGTGCGTGAAACCGCCATGGGTGAAAATGTACAGCCCGGGGTCCTTTATCCGGAGAACCCCGAAGAGCACGTCGACGTCAATAAGCACCGCGCCCATGATGCCATAGACCGCCAGATCGGGGTGGCCGATGAGCGAGAGCGGGATGGCGATTATAAGAGCATGGGTGAGCGAGTCCACGCTCTACTGTCTGGCTGCGAGCATAAATAGGTTATCAGGCCTGTACCGCTAAATCTAATACGACGGCGCGACATGCCTTTATGACAATGCATCTCATCATCACCGAAAAGCACGATGCCGCCAATAAGATCGCCGGGATACTGTTCCCGGACCGGTCCGCCGAGAGGCACGGCGGCGTCACCGTCTACCGCTCGAAGGCTGCGGGCGCGGCCGTGGTCGGGCTGGCCGGCCACATCGTCGAGCTTGACTTCCCCCGCGAGTATAGCCGCTGGTCAGCCCACCCGCCTTCCGCCCTCATAGGTGCCCCCATAGTTTCGGTGCCAACAAAAAAAGACATCGTGGGAGCTCTCGCATCGCTGGCTCCGTCAGCCACGAAAGTGACCATCGCGACCGACTACGACCGGGAGGGCGAGCTCATCGGCGTTGAAGCCTATAATATCGTCCACAGGCTAACAAAAGCCCCATTTAACAGGGTCCGCTACAGCTCGTTCGCGCAGCAGGAGATCAGGCAGGCATTCGCGAAGCCTGTGCCGCTTGATTTTAATCTGGCCGCCGCCGGCGAGTGCCGCCAGGAGATAGACCTCGTGTGGGGCGCAGCCCTGACCAGGTTCGTCTCGCTGGCCGGCAACAAGGCCGGCAAGGATTTTCTCTCCGTGGGCCGGGTCCAGACGCCGCTGCTCGCTATCATCGTGGACCGGGAAAAGGAGATACAGGCGTTCGTCTCGAAGCCTTACTGGGAGGTCGTCGCCATCCTGCTCAAGGGACAGGAGGCGTTCTTAGCAAAGCACGCGAAGGGCAGGTTCGAGAAAAAGGACGAGGCCATGGCCGTCCATAAGAAGCTTGGAAAGACGGCGGCGGTGAAGAATGTCCTTAAGGGACGGAGAAAAGAGCCTGCACCGGTCCCGTTTAGCACGACGGAGTTCCTTAAGGCGGCCGCCGCAATCGGCTACAGCGCTGCAAGCGCCATGCAGGTGGCCGAAGAGCTTTACATTAACGGCTGGATCTCGTATCCCCGTACCGATAATACGGTTTACCCGTCCACGCTGGACCTGCGCCAGACGGTGGGCCTGTTCAAGGCCAGCCCCGACTTCGCGCAGAGCGCCCTGGAGCTGCTAAGCCAAAAAACGCTTGAGGCAACAAGGGGCAAGGTCGAGAGTAAGGACCATCCGCCCATATATCCCGTCGCCTGCGCCTCTAAGACGCAGATGGACGAGCGGAAGTGGAAGCTGTATGAGCTCGTCGTCAGGCGATTTTTCGCCACGCTCTCGCCCGCGTGCGAGTGGGAAGTGGTGAAAGCGGACATCGATATAAGCGGCGAGCCGTTCATCGCAGACGGCAGGCGCCTTGCGGTCCCCGGATGGCGCAGGCACTACCCGTACGGCATGCCCAAAGACGAGATCATACCACCGCTCACCGCGGGCGACATACTGGCCGTCAAAAAGGCCGACCTGCTGGAGAAAAAGACCGAGCCTCCCAAGCGCTACGGGCAGGGCAGGCTCATCGAGATGATGGAAAAGCTTGGGCTAGGCACGAAGGCCACGAGGCACGAGGCGCTAAGTAAATTATACAGCCGGGGCTACATCGAGGCAAATCCGCCGAAGCCCACGCAGACGGGCATCACGCTCATCGATGCACTGAAGGCGCACGCGAGCGCCATCACCGGCCCCGAGATGACGTCCCGCCTTGAGAGCGATATGGATGGCATTGCCGAGAGCCGCCTCCAGAAGGGCCAGGTCATCGCGGAGTCGAAGGCCATGCTAAGGGCCGTCTTCGACCAGCTTGAGCTACATAGAAATGACATCGGCCGCACGTTGAGGTCCGGCGCCGCCATGGACAGCCCCATCGGCCCCTGTCCAAGGTGCGGTAGCCCGCTCATCGTCAGAGAGACCCATGCCGACAGGAGAAAATTCATTGCCTGCACCGGGTTCCCCGAGTGCCGCAATACTTATAACGTGCCGCCGGGGACGCTTAAATTCGATAAGAAGGTCTGCGAGAAGCATAAGCTGCACCTCGTGAAGGTCACTCCGCCATCGGTCATCGATAGCGCGGGCAAGAAGGTGAAAGGAAAAGCCTATGATTACGGCTGCCCTGCCTGCAGGAAAGAGGCGTTTTTACCGCCCGCACTGAGATAACCGAAAAAATATTAAAAGTTATTTTTAAAATACTCTGGAGTCAGCCACCGTCGTTCGTCCGACTCCTCTCTACTCTGGCATTCGATCGTGTTGCCACAGTAAGGGCACTGGCCATCGTAATAAGAGCACGCCTGGCCTGCGTAAGCCGGGCACATATCCGTCTCGTCCTCGGGCATTATGAATGATTTTGCCGGCCTCATATCGAAGAAATAACCGATTATTTCTCCGTCTATCATGATTATATTAGACATTTTTACATCAGCTCGTTATTCATTAGGGAACAAGTTGTTCCTCATTATGAATAATCTGTTCGTGATTTATTAAATGTTTCGCTATAAAACTTTAAAAAAACAAATAAAATTGATAAAAAAAGTAAAAATGATATTTAAAAGAATAAATTGTTCCAGCTTGCTTCCAGCTTGCTGTCAGATAGATAATGATATAAAATTCTGCATAGCGCATCAAAACGTTTAATTCCGGAAAAAGCCAATGTAATAGGCGTATATGCCGGTCCCAAATGTGAAAACGCTGACAGCGATCTTCTTTATAATAATAGCGTTCGTCGCGGTCTGCGGTTGCGACGATATGTATCATATCCTGGAGACATATGTTCCCACTAATACTCCTGATGGTCAGGAGCATATGAACATCGGTGATATCGCTCCTGTGTCAACGGTTAAGGATGTGACGATCTCGGGGCAGGGAAATACCATCGTATTCCGGGGTAAAGGCCCCTATAACGTGAACGCCCACCAGGACTATTTTACGCTGAACCAGGGCAACGCCAGCGTTTCCATCGACCTGCAGGGCCAGGGTTTCGGATGCACCATCAGCCTGGACTATAAGAACCCGTATTCCGGCGGCACGGAGTTTCTGCCTATCCACCAGTTCATGTCCGGCAGCCGGGAATATACAGTTACTAAACAGGTCTATGCGCCCTATTCGTGTAAGTACTGCCTGATGGTAAACTGGGGCGGCGACTGGGCGATCAGGATCACCCAGTAGCGTCCATGTTTTTATTTTGTCCTATTATTTATAATAAAGCTTAATATAACCTTTTATATATCTTATAATTGGCCGGGGAAGACCTTGTTTAAATGGGATCGTGAGGGAGAAAAGCGGGCAAATAAGATCATTACTATCGTCTTGTTTTTTATTCTGCTCCTCATCAATGCCCTATATTTATGGGATAGCGTGGTGAACGATAAAGAATACACGAGCGCCACGCTCCTTTTTATCAATATACTGGCTATCGTCATTACTTATGGCATTTTTTCTGTCACCGGCTTAATCAATATGGCCCGGTCGCCTTTTATGAAGCTTATAGTGGATTTTTCCATCGCCATGGTGGCGACGTGTGTCGTTTCAGTCTGGCTGGTATCGATAGTCTTCGCCATTAATTTTAACTACATCGTTAATTTTAAGGTTGCGTTCATTTCCAGCATGGTCATCATCGTCTTATTTGTATATTACATATTCATAAAAGACCATACGTAAGCTATTTTTTTCGTTTTAGGCGTTATCGACGACCTGGCGCCAGCAAGCCTGGCGAAAATTAAGATAGTAAACTATAAATACTGGAGCGATATATAGGTAAATTTGACCTAGGTCAAAATGTAATAGTAAATTAATGACCTAAGTCAAAATGATATAAATAACGGTGGCTTCGGCACTTCGTTCGCGCGACATATGCGGGCCCTTATCGCCGAGAGCAGCGTTCGAAAAACGTTCGAATGAAGGTGAAAATATGGTAGAGAATGTAATAGAAGTGAGATCATTAAATAAGAAATACGGGAGCTTCACCGCTGTCGACGGCATATCGTTCGACGTGAGGCAGGGCGAAGTCTTCGCCTTCCTTGGGCCGAACGGCGTGGGAAAGACGACCACGGTAGAGATACTCGAATGCCTCAAGACGCCCACATCCGGGTCGATAAGCCTGCTGGGCCTCGACCTGAGGAAAGACGAGATGGAGATCAAGGAAAAGATCGGCGTCCTGCCCCAGAGCTTCAACGCGTTCGATTTCCTTACGGTGAGGGAAAATATCGACTACTTCGGGCAGATGTACAGCCGACGCACCGGCGTGGATGAGCTGATCGACATGTTCGACCTCCGGGATAAGAAGAATGTGCTATTCAAGAACCTGTCCGGCGGGCTGAAACAGCGCGTCGGGATCGCCATATCGCTCATCAACGACCCGGACATTGTCTTTCTCGATGAGCCCACGACGGGGCTGGACCCGAAGGCAAGGCGCGAGGTATGGGAAGCGATCAAGGCGTTGAAGGGGCGCGGCAAGACCGTGTTCCTGACCACCCACTACATGGACGAAGCGTACTATCTCGCGGACCGAATAGACATCCTCAGCCGGGGCAAAATTATCGCCGAAGGCACGCCCGAGGACCTCATCAACGAATATGGCGGGGGAAATACCCTCATCATCCGGGACTGCGGGCGTGATGCCCAGGAGTACCTGACGAGAGAGCTGACCGGCAGCCGCCGGGTGGGGAACGACATCGTCGTCAGCCTTCCCGAGGGAGACGGCATGGCCAGCATCTCGAAGGCCGTAGCGCTCATCAACGAAGGGCACGTTGCCTGCAAGGAATTCTACGTGAAGAAGTCGACGCTGGAGGACGTGTTCCTCAATCTCACGGGCGAGAAGCTGGTACAGGAGGCGGCATAGATGCAGAAGATGCTCGCCGAAATCCGGTACAGCCTGACCATATTCTCCCGGAACACGGGCGGCATGTTCTGGACCTTCGGGTTCCCCATCATGCTGTTCGTCATCCTGGGCTTCATGTATTCGCCGCAGGCCGCATCGATGCCAGGCGTCGGTAACATGATGGAGTTCATGCTGCCCGGCATTATCGGCATGTCCATCATGTCGGCGTCCATGAACTCGACGGTCGCCATCAACGTGAAGAACCGGGCGCGGGGCATATTCCGAAAGCTCGCGACCACCCCCGTCTCGCGGATCGAATGGAACGCCTCGAAGATCATTACCCAGGCCATCATCACGCTCCTGTCGGTGGGCCTGTCCGTCGTGTTCGCCGGGCTTGTGTTCAACCTGCACCCGAACGTTGACATTATCGCGATATTGCTAGTCATCGTGGGCACAATCACATTCGTGGGATTGGGGCTGATCATCGCATCACTGCTGAAGAGCGAGGAATCTGCGACCAGTGCTGCCAACATGGTCACTTTCCCCCTGATGTTCCTCTCGGGGTCGTTCTTCCCCGTAGACAACATGCCATGGTTCTTCAAGTTGTTCGCAGATGTGTCGCCGCTGACGTACCTGAACAACGGGCTCCGGGACACCATGATATCCGGCAACCCGGGCGATGCCGTGACGAGCCTGATAATAGTCGCATCGATCGGCGCCGTGTTCTTCGTCGCGGGCGTGGCGGCGCTCAAGTGGAAGGAGGACTGAACGCCTCCTTCCCGTTAAATATTTGAAGGACTATGTCAATATTACTTAAGTCAGAATGGACTAATACGGACTGATCACATGGGAAGAGCTGAGACCGACATAATCATCCTCGGACATTTCCTCCAGGGGCCTGCCCACGGCTATGAGCTGAAGAGGCGCATCGACCAGAGCTTCGGGAACACGTACATCAACGTCATCAACAGCCTACTTTACCCCAGGCTGGCAGACCTGGAGAGCAGGGGCTACATTGAAGGGCACCGGGAATCCCACGAAAAAGTCCCCGACCGTAAGGTGTACCGGATCACGGATGCCGGTCGAAAGCACCTGCGGACGCTGGTCGCGACGCCCATTAAAGTAAAAAAAGGCGTGCTGCCGGACTTCATGGACTTCACCGTGCACGCGGTCTTCTTCTTTATGCTCACGAGGGAAGAGCGGGAAAGGGTCATCATGCCCTACTACGAGGCATACTCTGCGGTCCGGGATAAAGGCTCGGAAGCCCTAAAAAAATATGGCTCCCGGATGGACCCGTATTCCCAAACGATGACCGAATGGGGCGTCGAGTACGTGGAAAGCAGCGTCCGGGTACTAGAAAAGCTAATGAAAATAAGCAACCAGCGCCAGGCCGCCGGATACTTCCAGCCTGATAAGGATAAACAGCGCTCTGGCGACAGATCCCGGAGCGGCTAAAAACGCTATCGGCAGATTTCCCTTATTATCGTGACACAGTCGGAATTCGCCAATTTAGCCAAGCTTCGCCAGGTCTCCGGCAAACTTTTTAGCGCCGACAACATCCTCATCGTTCGGGTGGCCTCGTCGGATGAACATTAGAAACTGCCCCGTACTTTCATAACTGCCCAGGATCTTTGCGCCTTTTTGCTTTAAGGCCTCCTCCATGATGCCGACCTGCTTACCATGGCCGTTGGCCGACGTACCGAATAGCGCCACCATACGGCCCTTAAAGTCATTCGCCTCGATGAAGTCCATCATGCCCTTTCCCGGCTTGCCCGCATAGCATCCGGAGCCCAGAAAAAGAACGCCGTTTCCCTTATCCAGAGAAGCCGCCTTCACGTCGGCCGCCTTAACTCCCAGCTCTCCCGCTATGGCATCAGCCAGCTTGCGCGTGTTGCCACCCCTCGAGTAGACTAAAACCTGTGACATATCCCGTGCACCTAAGTACGAATGTATGACGGCGCCCGCTAATTAAGCTTTTCACCCTATAAGGGTCCGCAGAGTTGACGGCCCAGCCCGATACCCAATCGAGACGGCACGACGCGATAAAAAAGAGCGCAAGAAAAATGAGGATCTGGAAGAACTCGTCTACAATAAATTTGAGGCACAGTATGGCACAGTAAAACCGGTTTAAAGCTCAATTGGCAGATTGATCACTTTTTACTATCCGATTCTAAACTTCCCCGGCAATTCATCACCATTCTTGCGGAGCCTTACTCAGGCTTTGCACCTAAAATCAATCTTGCACCTAAAGTCTAAACTCTGCACCTAAAGTCGGGATACTAAGCGATAGGTTTATCTACCCATTTTTCATCCGAATTAGGATTCTGGCGAAAAGGGCGATGACAAATGGATAACCCTAATCCAGAATACAAGTCAGAAGGCAAAAACCACTTGAATTTTCATTTTTTTAAAACTTGTAGCGAAGCAGCCGTATCCAACTTTTCATGAAAGCAATATGGCTCACCATGTACCATATATTGCGTTCTACCAATGGGAGCCTCTTATACTCGGGCATGTCCATGAAGTAAATTTCCGTTACGAGTTTGAGCCGTGGGATAGACCTCTCCAGTTCCAAGGGATCGTCGACACCCCAATTTATGAAGGCTCCCATCACCCCTGAGTTGGGCGTTAATTTACTAAGCCGTAAAGCTAGCCGGCTCAAAGAGTCGAAGATGAATTGCCCGTCGGAAAAGCGGCCGGTGATGCGCTTAAAAAGATCAATGCACTCTTTATCCGTAAGGTACATTACTAGCCCCTCGGCGACCACGAGCACAGGGCGATCAACGGGTATCCCGTCAAGCCAATGTTGGTCAGTGACCGAAGTGCCGATCATATAATAATCATGTCGCTCTGGGTAGAGGAGCCTTCGGAGCTCGATCACTTCTGGATAGTCCACATCGTACCAGCGGACCGTGGCAGGAGGATCGATTCGGAATACCCGACTGTCGAGGCCGCAGCCCAGGTGCAGCACAGTCGAGGCCGGATGGGCGGTGAGGAACTCCCTCGTCCAATGATCCAGATACCTTGACCGGAGCACCAGGGTCAACTTGTCGACATTATCGAGCTTGAATTTATTATAATCGTAATCAATTTTTTGCATCACGTCATAGGAGAGCTTATCGCCCAGGATAGTGTCTTCTGAACGATAGTCCAGCGCCCTAGCATATAGCGTGGCAAGGAGCGTCGCTTTCTCCCTCGTGAGGTGAACTCTTTCGGTCTCCAGCAGCTATCATTCCTCCCTAGCCGGTTTTAAAAATCCTATATTATCGCAACCAGAGTAATATTCATACGCACTTATGGTTGAATGCAATTTAAAATAAACCTATTATTATCATATATATTTGAAACTCTCGGCAACCGTTTTTACATAGCCTTCCTCATCACCCGCTATGTTGCCAGAACCCTAGTTTATTAAGCTATCGCATCTGCACTTAAAGTACTAATTCTGCACCTAAAGTCTTTGAAAAAAAGTACTTTAGGTGCAAAGCCCCTTACTCAGTAAACTATAAATAATAGTAAGCCATTATGTCCATTGGACATAGGTCTTATAGACATAATGTTAATAGACATAAGTCCTTTTAAACTATGTCCAATAGAACTATGGTGATACTCATGCAGAATGTGATCGAAGTCAAATCACTCGCGAAGAAATACGGGAACTTTACCGCCGTCGACGGCATATCCTTCGACGTGAAGCAGGGCGAGGTCTTCGCCTTCCTCGGGCCTAACGGCGCGGGCAAGACGACGACCGTCGAGATACTCGAATGCCTTAAGACACCTACTTCTGGAACGATAAGCCTCCTTGACCTTGACATCAAAAAGGACGAGATGGCCATCAAGGAAAAGATCGGCGTCCTGCCGCAGAGCTTTAACGCCTTCGACTGGCTCACGGTCAGGGAGAACATCGACTATTTCGGCCAGATGTACAAGAAGTACGGCAGCGTGGACGAGCTCATCAAGACATTCGACCTGACTGATAAGAAGAACGTACTATTCAAGAACCTGTCCGGCGGCCTCAAGCAGAGGGTAGGCATCGCTATCGCACTTATCAACGACCCGGAAATCGTATTCCTCGACGAGCCCACGACTGGCTTGGACCCGAAAGCCAGAAGGGAAGTCTGGGAAGCCATCAAAGCCCTCAAGAGCCATGGCAAGACCGTTTTCCTGACCACCCATTACATGGACGAGGCCTACTACCTGGCCGACCGCATCGATGTCATCAACCACGGCAAGATCATCGCCGAGGGTAGCCCCGAGGACCTGATCAACCAGTATGGCGGCGGCAACACGCTCATAATAAGGGAATGCGACGCCCCGACCATCGAGCTTCTCCGGAAAGAGATGCCGGGCAGCAGCCTGGAAGGGAACGACATCGTCGTCAGGTTGCCCGAGAACGACGGCATGGCCGTCATGTCCCGGGCCATCGGTCTCATCAACGACAGGCACGCGGCCTGTAAGGAGCTATATGTCAAAAAGTCCACCCTCGAGGACGTGTTCCTCAATCTCACCGGCGAAAAGCTCCACCAGGAGGCGGCATAGATGAGCAAGATACTGGCAGAAATTAAGTACAGCCTCCTGATGTTCTTCAGGAACAAGGGGAACATGTTCTGGACATTCGGGTTCCCGGTCATAATGCTCCTGCTCATGGGAATGATGTATGGCCTCCAGTCGGGTCCCCTGACGCTCAGCTACGCGAATGACGACGGCTCGGCCTCTTCCATGGCATTCGTCGATGCCCTGAACGCCACCGGCGCCGTCAAGCTGCAGGAAGGCACGTCGGCCGACCTCGCCCAGTCGCTGAAGGACGGCAAGATCGGGGCGTACCTTGAAATACCGCATGGGTTCGGTAACAACAATAGCGCCGGGTCGCACGTTGAGCTCTACTACGATAAGTCGCAGCAGACGTCCGCTATCTTCCTGACCATCGTGCAGCAGGTAACCGACGCCTACAACCTTAAGGCAGCCGGCGCTAAGGAAAGCATCGCGCTGGACTCGCAGGACGTGGCCACGACCGCCATGAAGCCGCTGGACTTCGCCCTGCCGGGCATCATCGGCATGTGCATGATGCTGTCGGCCATCACCACCACGGTGAGCATCAACGTAAAGAACCGTGCGAGGGGCATATTCCGCAAGCTCGCCACGACGCCGCTGTCCCGGGTGGAATGGAATATCTCCAAGATCATCAGCCAGACCATCATTACGCTGCTGTCCATCGCCCTGTCCCTGGCTATCGCCTACGCTGTCTACGGCATCCACATAAACTTCGATGTCATGGCGTTCGCCCTCATACTATTCGGCACCATGACCTTCGTCGGCCTGGGCATGATCTTCGCCGGCATCCTGAAGAGCGAGGAATCGGCGTCCACCGTATCGACGATGATCTGCTTCCCGCTCATGTTCATCTCGGGGACGTTCTTCTCCGTGGACCTGATGCCGTCGTTCCTGCAGGACTTCGCGAGGATATCGCCGCTCACCTACCTGAACTACGGGCTGCGGGACGCCATGATATCCGGCAACTTCAATGACGCGCTGTTTAACCTGGGAGTCGTCGCGGTCCTCGGCGTTGTCTTCTTCGCCATAGGCGTCGTGCTGATGAAATGGAAGGAGGAGTAGAGGAGTAAGCCGTAAGGCTTCCTTACAAAATTTAATATATGTCGACAGGACATAGGTCGAATAGAACTAAAGTACAATGGCAGTGACACGATGGGACTCGATAAGAAAGAGATTGATCTGGTGATCCTCGGTATATTGATGGGAGCGCCGCTGCATGGCTACATGATCAAGCAGGCCATCGAGACCAGCTATGGGGACCGCTACTTCAAGCTTAGTAACAGTGCGCTCTACCCGACTCTGGCGAAGCTCCAGAAAGAGGGGTATATCGAGGGCAAGCGTGAGATGCAGGAAGCGGTGCCGGATAAAAAGGTGTATCACATCACGGATGCCGGAAAGAAAAGAGTCGTGGAGCTGGCGGCAACGCCCATTGAGCCAAGCACGAGCCCGGGCTTGACCGATTTTTATTACAAGATCCACGCCGTCCACTTCGGCTTTCTAACGAAAGAGGAGCGGCTCCGCGTTACAAAGCCGCTATACGAAGACGCCAGGCTAGAGCTAAAGGATGCCCTTGCAAAGCGTGAAAAATTAAATGCCGACATGAAGGGCTACGGCCAAATGCTGGAAAGTAACCCGCAGTTCAAGGAACAATACGGGCATTATATCGTACGGATGACGCGTTTCCCCAAATTTGTCCTCGATGCGGGCATCGGGGAGCTGGAGAATAAGGTAAAATTCTATGAGCAGGTCATGGAGATGGAATAAGGAATATGACTTATTGCGGTGCCGCTCGACAATTTAATATGGTGGCGTCGCCTTTCCTTTTTATTTATGCTCGAGGTTTATTGCGATTCGTCCTTCAATGAAAAGGGCACCTCTTACATCGGCTGCGTCGCCGTGAAGGACGGCATGGAGGTCTTCCAGTCTACGGCGAGGGTTGTGCCCGATCCGCTGCGTAACATCGAGTGCGAGCTGGCCGCCATCGGCTTCGGGATCGCCGTCGCTGCGCTTTTCCCCGATCCCCGGACCATAATTTATAACGATTCGACGGAGGCGGTCAAGGAGTACCAGCTAAAGGGGCAGGGCGAATATGCCGTCGAGTACGCGGCCAGGGAGACCCCGTACCAGTCGCTGGCCGACCGCCTTTCGAAAAGGTTCCCGCAGGGCCTGATAGAGACGTACGGGCTTTGCCGTAAGCCGGTCGAGTCTTTTACCCCGGAGGTTCTGGCCGATGTGGCCCGGGGCGTGCCCGTGCTCTACCTTAAAAAGAGCGAGCGGGAGACCACGAACACGAGGACCGTCTACACGCTCGTCGTCCGGACCATCGGCCGCGTCATATCCGATGACAGGAAGTACGAGGCGAAATCCGGCGAGGTCAAGAACATCAAGGTCGCCCGTGATATCTCCGTCGACCTCTCGGACCCCGAGTTTGTAAAGAGCATCGGGGTCCCTGAACTTCGGGGCTCGTACTTTTTACTGACGGACGAGACCTGGGGCTTAAGGCAGAAAGGCGGCGAGGCTTACTCCATCATACCGTGCTCCATCGAGCACCACGTCATCTGCCACGAGGTCGACCGCAGCCCCGAAAACCTGTTCAACAGATCCCGCCCCCGATAAGGCATTCAAATTTTTAAGGATATCATTTCGTCACGCATTATATATAATTATATTAAAAATAATTGGTGCCGCCTGGTGTAAACTTGGTGTGGTTGAACTTGTGCTAACAAGCGGCACCAGGTTTACACCAGGCGGCACCATTTGATATTATATCACCAAGCGGCACGGAGCTTACACCGGGCGGCACCAAATCTTTATTAATAAATGATTATTATTTCCGTTTGAGTCGGCGCTCAGGAAACTATTTTTAACAACCGTGCATAGTGCATGATACATGGCGAAAAAGGACTCAAAGGCAAAAGCGAAGGACGGGACTTTCGAGTTGATCAAAAAGATCGTCATCATTTTAGCGTTCATCATCGGCTTCGGCGCCATGACCTTCTTCATATTGAAGAGCGCCTGAATCAACGGCAAATTTATGCTATATTAACTCAAAGTGGTATAGACTATCGGACCGGAGGCTTAAAACGTGAGGGACTGGGACGTCTGGCAAAGGCATAAGAATTATAATTCCGTAATAGCATTAGCGTGTGTAATACCAAAAGAGACCATCTCCAGGCT
This sequence comes from Methanocella sp., assembly GCF_035506375.1. Taxonomy (NCBI): domain Archaea; kingdom Methanobacteriati; phylum Methanobacteriota; class Methanomicrobia; order Methanocellales; family Methanocellaceae; genus Methanocella; species Methanocella sp. The sequence continues at coordinate 3,153 of NZ_DATJPM010000072.1, read as the reverse complement.
GGAAAGGATCGGCTTCATCGTAGACGACGGCAGTCGAAGCCCCGTCAAAGCCGACCAGCTATTCCTGGTCCACGTCAGGGACCTGGATAAGAAGCATTACTGGAAAAAGTACGACGAGTATAAAGGAAAATACGGCGAAGAGCCGCGGCCCGTCCATCTCGAGGAGATGCCGGAGCTCATCATCCGTTTTCTGGGGAACGTCAGTCCCGAGCAGTGCCTTGCGATCACGGACTATACACTGGACCTGCTGGGAAAGCAGTAGCTAAAAAATAACTTATTTTACTAATTAAACCTTATTATGCGTTTATTATCGTTTTTATAAGATAATTAGTCGTATTTTGCTATATCGTTTGAATCTTATCCCTTTTTATTGATAATTACGTGGATTATGCACCAATCCCCGGTATAACCTGCATGAACGTTTAAGCGCCCGGCACCTGTATCCATAGTTGAGGGTTAGTTAAAGTACCGTTGAGGAGGGTGTTTATGGGCATACTGAAAGCTATGCCTGTCATCATAACCATAGCCTTCCTGCTGGTGGGCATGACGGCTATGAATGCATCGGCGAGGGTAGAAGCCCGCTGGGCGCTACAGACAGGCGACATCATCGCAGGCGAGGATATCAGCATAGAGCATCCCTGCGCCGAATTATTCCATCAGCAAACGGCCACGGCCACGGATATAGAGCATCTGGATATTAATTTTCCTATCACTGCCGATGACCTGGGGCTGGGCCCCGGCACGCTAGGCCTGGACCCGGGCGTCGAAGCGTCGGCCACGGCGAACGTCCTGCCATTCGGCCCGGTTAACCTGGCCTTCCCAGACATACACCAGGACGTGGCGCAGACGATGGAAACAACGAGCACCGGGTTCTTCACAGCGAACTGGGCCTACTTCGCCGACACGGTTTCGGGTAACCTGGGCTCCGAGCCGCTCGGAACTCACCTGGCCTCCGGGCATCCGTTCAAATCCAGTAAGATGATGGGCTCCGAGTTCATATGGCCCCTCATGATCCCTAAAGCCAGCGCGTCCACGGGCGGCCTTTCTCTGGATGTCGATAGTCTGTCGCCCGGCATCGTTCCTGACGTGCCCTCCTTCAACTCGGACATCCTGAAATTTGACATGAACATCACGCGGGGCTCCGGCCCGACGCCCGGCATGCCGAATAATAGCGGAGAGAAAAAGCCGGTGGGCTGGGGCCTGAGGAAGCCGCGCATCGACCCGAGGATGACCCAGGACGAGATCAAGAGCACGACCACGATGCAGCGGGTATATCGGAACGCCTTCATCGCCAGCACCATGCACAACGCGTACGAAGGCCCGACGCAATACCCGACGTGGATCGACCCCTACGATAACGGCCGCGGAGTCTTCAATCAGATCGATATGCAGAATATCCTCAAGATAGCCTTGAAAAAGACCCAGCCAGGAGAGCGTATAGCCCCGGTATTCTGGGACCTGTAAACTTTTGGAAGTTGTTGGCATGACGCAAGAAACAAAGCACATCAAATATTTTTTTATAATCATGCTCGCGCTGGCCGTCTTTGCCCTCATGTCCTCCACTGCCTTCGCCCGGACGGAGGCCCGGTACCTGCTACGCGCGGGCGACGCATATTTCGGGAACGACCTTTATAGCTCCCGCTCCATCCAGACTCTCTTTCACCAGCAAACCCTCCAGACAGTAGACGTAGAACATCTGGATATCAATTTTCCTATCTCCGCCGATGATCTTGGGCTCGGCCCTTCTACGCTTAAGCTCGGCATGGGGGATGAGAGTTCCACGGGGGTATCAGCCACAGCAAACGTCCTGCCGTTCGGCCCTGTAAGCCTGGCCTTCCCCGACATCCATCAGGATTCCCTCCAGTCCGTCTCGGCTTCCCGGACGGGATTCTTTACGTCGAACTATAACTACCGTTCCGAGACTGATTACGGCAACGTCCCGGTATCGCCGGCCTACCCCCGGACAGTACGGCAGGTCATCGCCCCCGCATCGATCTTTGGCTTCTCACAGCTATACCCGGAGCAGTTCGGGAAGATCGCCATACAGAACAAGCTTAAGGAATCGACTCCATCTTCAGCAAAGCCCGCCAACCAGACAAAGACCTCGAACCAGACACCCGTAAATACGACATCTACTGGCGATACGATCGGCAACTTGCTGAACCAGCCGGCGAAAAATACAACGGACATGATATTGGTCCCGGGCGATAAGCTCTCGTATTCCATGGACTTCTTCAAGGCAAAGAACGCGTCCACGAGCCCGCTGGAAATGCCGGTGATATACCCATCGTACTTCGATATGGCCGATAAGACCGTGCAGACATATCCCAGCAATGGCATCGGAGGGACGTACACGAACGGCGCGGGCAGCACGGGCGCAACCTTCGCAATGCCATCGACCACGACCACAGCAGGCACGACGGGTAATCGGACGGGAAATAATACAGGCAATACGACGGGCACTAAGATCAACAGGTCTATAAGCCCCTCGTCGTTCACGACCACGACATCGGAGCCCTCCGACTTGACCTATGCGGACTTCAACTTCAGCGCTACGACGGAGCAGATCAACAATATGCCGCTCCTGGAGCGCATGTGGCGGAACTCGCACCGGGGAGGCACGATGGGAAAGGCCTATGCCGGCCCCACGGACGCGCCTCTCTGGATAGACCCGTATGACCGCCCCTACGACGTCTCGATGATCGACGAGCACTGGTACGTACTCCAGTGCGCGCTGAACATGACCCAGCCGGGCACGCAAATCCTGCCCAGGCTATGGTCGCTGATGTGGTAAAAAAGGTCGGGGAAACGTGCGGCCCGGCAATAAATGGTGGCTTATTTTGCGCCGCGCAGTAGCTTGCCCCTCTCGATTAGCTCTTTTACTTTTTGTCCGCCCTTATGGCCGATGTCCTCGTAGAAGCTCCCGCCATAGCGTTCCTTTGTGGTCTCTCCGCCTATCCTGCCGCCCTTACGGCCGATCTCTTCGTAGAACCCTTCACCGTAGCGCTCTTTCGTCTTTTCACCGCCCTTATGTCCGGCTTCCTTGACTGTCATTACTCCTTTATCTTTATCCGCCATTTCCACACCTCAACGAAATTTTGAAAAAATCTGCCCATTAATCGATTTTATGGGTACACAGTATTGTTATGGGCG
>NZ_DATJPM010000071.1 GCF_035506375.1 Methanocella sp. | reverse complement strand
CCTGTTCAAGTTAATGTCGGCCTCCCGAACGGCTCTAAAACACTAATAATTAGAAACACGAGAACGGCATGTATTTCCAGTTATACATGCTGTCTCTCGTGTTTCAATCCCTTTCGGGAGGCTCGTGCCTTCGGGAGGCTTTGTTTAGTGTTTTAAGCCCTAAGCATGGACCTTAGTCTTTTCGGGCCCTTACGTGGGATATAAAAGAATTCGTGTTTTCGTGTTGAAAAACCGAACAAATCAGCGAACGATCACATAACAAACACGGAACCACAGGCCTTTATGGTGAAAATAGTGCCCCCCATCTCTTAAAAGCTTAAAATACGGGAGTAATTCAACACAGTTATTATTTTAACTAAGTTTTTCATGCCTCAATTAATAAATTTTCCAATGACCATAAGATTGCTCTCGATAGAAATGGTGTTGTCGGATGGATATGGAACCCAAAATTAACGAAAAATATAGAGACGATTCGGGTTTATCGGTCAAGTTTTAACCCGGGTTTACAACTTCCTGATTATTTCAAAATTGTACCAATATCCTGGATAATTTTATCGGTGAAGGCCTGAGTTTGATTTATAATATCTTTCGAGCATTCCGGGCACAGCGTCCATCGCTCGTAACCGGTCTTTTCGAGCTGCCCGGAGGCGCCTTCTTCCACGATGTCCCGGTCGATGATGATGCCATGGTCGGTGAGCTTTCCGCAGACCTCGCACTTGAGCAGCCGCACACCATCGCCCATCTTCAGCTTGTTGAACTCCCGTATACGGAGGCGGGTCACTTCGGATGTCTGCATTTCCGGCATATGCATAACAAGTACGTATTGGGCCATATCTTTTGTTCTATCGCCGGCGGCCGGCATTTCCGCTCGATTCGCCAGGCATATTAAATGCGATGTTAGCCTTTACTCATATGGTAGTGGAAATGGGACAATTAAAAAAAATATTACTATCCTGCCTTATCGCCGTTAATCTTTTTATGATACCTGCCGTTGCACAGACTGGACCGATGTGTACCTGGCCTTTTAAGCCTTTCCCGTGGCTGGGGTCGGTTTTTGCCCAGGCGTACTGCACGCTGAGCACGCTGGGCTTTTTCAATAATTACGGCAACGCCGGCTTCTGGTAGTCACTGCAGGGAAGCAATATAGAGCATGTCGCTCAGGATGGCGCTGGCGGTCTCGATGGACCCGGCGCCCTTGCCGATGACGAAGATCTCGCCGGCCAGCTTCGTCTGGATGAGGGCGGCGTTGAGCGTGCCCTGTACGGCCAGCGGGTGTGTCTTCGGCACGAGCCTCGGGCTAACCCTCAGGACATACTCTCCCCCGTTAGGGCGCACTTCGCCGATAAGCTTGATGACCATGCCGGCCTCGCCGGCCAGCTTCAGCGCTTCCAGGCATACGCTGGATATGCCGACGCGGTCGACGTCGTCGAGCCCTACGTCCATGCCGAAGACGGAGTTCGCCAGGATGACGAGCTTCAGTGCCGTATCGATCCCTTCCACGTCATAGGTCGGGTCGGCCTCCGCGATGCCCAGCTCCTTCGCCTCGGACAGGACCATGTCGTATGGCAGTCCCTCGCTGGCCATTCTGGTCAGGATGTAGTTACAGGTGCCGTTGAAGATGCCCTCGATGCTCGTGATCGGATTTCCAGCAAGGGGCCCGCGCATTAAATTAAAAACGGGCATTGCGCCGCCCACCGTGGCCTCGAACAGGAACTGTACGTGATTCTTCTTCGCCAGCTCGCATAATTCCTTATACCGTAACGCGACCGGGCCCTTATTCGAGGTTACGGCGTGCTTGCCGCGCTTGAGCGCCTCCCGGATATACGAAAGGCCGGGCTCGCCCGTCTTAGCGTCGGTCGGCGTGACCTCGACGAGGATGTCGTAGTCGGCCTCTTTTATGACGCCCATGCTAGACATGTTCGCCCTCTTCAGGTCGCCGTTTTTCTTCCTTTTCAGCACGTCCGCCAGGTCCAGCCCTTTATCGTCGAGGACCGCACCCTTCGAATCGGTTATAGCGACAACCCTGAACGTGTCGTCCTTACGCTCGGACAGGACCTTGATGACGCCCTTGCCGACACTCCCGAAGCCTATTATGGCGACTTTTAAAGCCATTATGCTTCCTCCGTCTCGATGGGCTCTATCACGAGCAGGTCTTTCTCTTTCGCGATATCACGGAGCAGCCGGAGCGCTTTCTTCATCTCGGCCTTGCCTGTGGCGCTGATGCTTATCCTGGCGGACGATTTGAGCGATATACCCGGCATGCTCATGGCCAGCTCGACGACCTCGGCATAGCCCGTCGAGTCGATGTGCTCGATGGTATCCCGGATATCGGAGTGGATAATATGGCCTACGAGCACGACCGTCTTCCGCTCCAGCAGCCGCAGCTCGTTGAACCTGACGACCTTGATGCCCCGGGATTCCAGCTTCTTCTTCAGCTCGTCCAGGCCGTCTTCCATCTCGAAAACGACCTGCAGGGGAATAGTGCCCCGGTTAGTGCGCTGCTCGTGGTGGTGCACCACAGTGACAATGTTGCCGCCCGCATCCGAAATGGGCTCGAGCGCCTTCACAAGCTGGCCGGGAATGTCCTTAAGCTCAAGGTCCATCGTTATTCTCATAAGTTATTCACCAAAATGAAAACCTTTGACTGGCTTACAGGCCTATACAACGGTTCGATATTGCTTAATATGATGTCCTGATATAAATGTATTGGTGGTCCGATGGAAGTAACCGACGCCATTGACAGGCGGCGTTCCATACGCCGTTTTAAGAATAAGGAAATACCCGAGGGCATGCTCAAGGAGGTCCTGCGGGCCGGCCATATGGCGCCGTCCGCCGGGAACCTGCAGGCCCGGGACTATATCATCGTCCAGGATAACGCGGTCAAGGAATTGCTCGCCATGGCGGCCCATAACCAGTATTTCATCATGAGCGCCCCCGTGTGCATCGTTGTCTGCGCGAACGTGAGCCGCTCGTCTGCCAGATATGGTAAAAGAGGCGAGCTCTATGCAGTGCAAGACGCCTCGGCCGCGATCATGAATATGATGCTCATGGCCCAGAACCTGGAGCTCGGGACGTGCTGGATCGGGGCTTTTAACGAGGCGGCAATAACATATCTTTTAGAGCTGCCATCGGGAGTGCGGCCCGTAGCTCTCCTGCCGATCGGATATCCTGACGAGTCGCCTGAAGCACCGCCCAGGATGGGCGAAGCGGCCGAACACTGGGGTAAATGGTAAAAATTATTTTTTAACCAGGAGCATTTCTAAGTATGACTCGCGTATCAGGTCGCCGGTGACACCCAGCCTGCGCAGTGTTTCGATTAAAAAGTCGCGCCTCTTTGGCATATCGCCCTCATCCGTGGCGAGCGTCTCCAGCTCCACGAACTCTCCCAGCCCGTCCACTTTGTCCAGGCATACAAGGGCGCCATCGAGATGGTAAATAACTCTCATTTTATGGACGCGCAGCGTCTCCCGGTATCCCAGGCAGAGGATGAGCTCCTCCATCTTCTTATGATCGGCCACTTCAACTTCGACTTCCTTGCGGGTCTTGCTAAGCGGGTCGAGCTTTTTACCCTTATACGTTAAATATATCTGGCCACTTTCATTCCGAAGCCTCAGGGCCTCGTCCGTCTTTCCAAAATTCCGGTCCGGGGCGTTAAAGTAGATATCGGCCTGATCGACAATCCGCTCTATGGCCGCACCCTCCTGCTTAAGCCTCTTCTTCAGGGCTTCGTGGTCCGCCCTCGCCTTGATCTCGATCTCGATCATCCTAGATAAGTTAGAGGCATCGGATATAATGTTTATGAAAATTAAAGGATTTATCGGCGAACTGGCATATAAAAATGGCCCTTTAATTTTTTTATATACATATATATTTTGTCTATTATTTCTCTATCGATATTTTCATCAAATTTTCTCGCGAATATTTTATCAGAATTAATTAGATCATTGAAATCGCTAATTCTAAAAACGTACGGATATCCTCTCTTCCAATCAATATAACGTAGACTGCTCGACCATGGATCATTTGGATCGTTTACATTTTTTTTAGAATGCGCATCATATAGATTTTGTTTAAAATTTGAATTCCATATTAAAGTTTGGACATATAATTCTGAAGGAATCATTGCATATTTAAACAAATCCTTTACTGTTTCTTTATTAGAAATTATATATTTAGCAAAATCGTGGGTGATAGAATACCAATCACTCCCTTTCTTGAAGGTATGTTGAAATTTATTTGTTCTATTATATTTAATTATATATTGTGCCTTTATAGAAGGACGTGTGATAAATTGATTGACTATATATCCAATAGCCTTTTGTCGTTTTCGATGTCTGCTTAATATATGAATTTTATCAACCCATTCAGGATTCATATAATCAGAAAAGCCGACAAATTCTTTACCATCGTTTGTTTTAAAAAAATCATGTATATAATCTTGAGTTTTAATTGGTAAATCGACGCCTGATAAGAAATGATAATATTTATAATTATTATCTATAGATTGTTCCAAAAGAATATATCTATTTTCTATATGTGAGTAATCACCCCAATATACATTAATTCGCGGAACAAATTTTACTGTTGAATATTTACATATATTGGAAAATGAGGCAAAATCAAAATTTTTTATTTTTTTATCAATATGAATATATATATCATTTCTTTCATCATCTAAAAGACTGAGTAACTTTTTTAGAACATAAAAATTATTGTGTGCAGTAATCAAATAAGCATGTTTATTAATCATATCACGGGCTAATAAAATTTTATATAAACATTGACTATATAAATCTTACGATTTAAAAATTGCTAAGAATCCTCTAACTTTTTTAAGTAATCGGATGATCTATTCATTCGCCATATGGGTCGATGCTATATTCCCGGCTGGATTCCGGCGTTCAATGGCTTTATAACGCCATTTTCACGCTGACTTATCATAAATTTTTGCTGTGTTGAATATGCCCTTAAAAAGCTTAAAATACAAGAGCAATTCAACACAGCATAAATTTTCAAAACATTCTTATAGAAACAAGTCTAGTATGGCTTCAATAATTTAACCAACTCACAGGAGATTTAAACGCATATGGCAACCGTTCAAAAAGGAGATTTCATCAAGCTCTCATACACCGGCAAGCTCTCTAACGGCGTCGTGTTCGATACGACGGACGCGAACGTCGCGAAGGAGAACGGCATATACAATGAAAAGGCAAACTACGGCCCCGAGACCATCGTCGTCGGCAAGGGCTACGTCGTCGCCGGCCTCGACGAGGACATCATCGGGAAGGACGTCGGCGAGAAGGGCCACGTCGAAGTGGCCCCTGAAAAGGGCTTCGGCATGAGGCGCCTGGACCTCATCGAGACCATCCCGGCCAAGAAGTTCAAGGAAAAGGTCAAGCCCGGCATGCGCGTCCAGGTACAGAACCGGACGGGCATGGTGGAGAGCACCGCGGGCGGCCGCGTGCGCATCAACTTCAACCCCGCGCTGGCGGGAGAGACGCTGACTTACGATTACGCTGTAGACGAATTAATCGAGGGTACCGACAGGAAGATCGATGCCATCATGAAGCTGTACGCGGGCCAGGACATCGGACACAAGACTGAAGGCGATAAGGTCATCGTCGAGGTCCCCCGGGAGCTTTCCTACAACCAGCGCTGGGCGATCGCCAAGAGCGTCGCGGCCAACGATATCCTGGAGCAGGACGACATTAAGGAAGTCGTCTTCCAGGAGACTTATACGAAGCCCATAGCTCCGAAGGTCGAGGAAACCCCCGCGCCTGAAGAGAAGAAAGAATAATATAGCCGGCCGCTCTCAACGGCCTGCCTACTTTTTTATACCTTATGTACCTTAATGCAGATGTAACATAACCTCTGTTTATGTGAGATGGAACTTATGGCGATCACAAAAGGAGATATCATAAAATTGTCCTTCACGGGAAAGCTCGACAATGGCTCCGTGTTCGACACGACCGATGCGGACGTCGCGAAGCAGAATGAGATTTACGACGAGAAGCGGACCTACGAGCCGATGACCGTCGTCGTGGGCTCGAACACGCTCGTCCAGGGCCTGGAAGAGGACTTACCTGGCAAGAAGAAAGGCCATAAGGGCACGGTGACGGTGCCCCCGGAGAAGGGCTATGGCTTCAGGAGCCTCGAGCTTATCGAGACAGTTTCGACTAAAAAGTTCGACAAGAAGCCCGAGCCGGGAGCCTGGATCGAGTCGGATGGGCGGGTCGGCGTCATCGAGAGCGTCAGCGGCGGCCGTGTCCGGGTGGACTATAACGAGCCCCTGGCTGGCAAGACTCTGACCTTCGATTACAGGATCGAGGACGTCCTCGAGGATAAGGGCGAGAAGACGGATGCGATCATTCACGGCTATATCGGCCCCGAAGCAAAGTATGAGACCGTGGGCGACACGATCACCATCGACGTGCCGAAGGAATACTACCTGAGCGAGGAGTGGGCGATAGGCAAGGTGCTTATCGCCAGATTCCTGACCAGCTTTGTCGGCTATAGGCATGTGACTTATAAGGAGACGTTCGACGAATCCGACCTGGCCGAAAAAAGCGAATGAGCCCTGAATAGCAGGGCTCGCGAATTTTTTATTTTTAGAGATGCTGCGCGGACAACCGCCATTATTCAACTCGGTATTTTAGTAATAAAACATGACCTGCCCGTATGAGTCTACGACTTCGGCGAGCGGGGCCCATGTATCGTCGGGGGGTTTATCCGTGAAAGTAAAGTTTATGCCATGCTCGATATAGCGGTCCTGAACGGCGGGAAATGCTCCACAATAGAGCCATGGTATCTTGTGTTGGGTGAGGGGCCGGATCTCGTCGATTTGCTGGTTAATTTTGTATGTCGTATTTTCCTGATAGCTATAATAGCTACTGGCGATCAGCCATATGTTCATTATCAGCACCATCACCATCGCGAAAATGAACAGTTTTTGCATGCCCCTAAGCCTCTGCCATGCGTCGATCATCAATAATATCGGGACCAGCCATAGTTGCGGGACATATCGGGCCCACCAGCTTGCGGGATTGATCAATACAGTGATGATCAAGAGTAAACACATAGGTAGAATCACGTGAATTAAAGGATTCGCATTTTCTAATTTTATGAAGGGTATTAATATCAAATAGAGAATGGTCAGTATAACGACAGCGCTGAACATCGGGCCGAATCCGCCGACCCTGGGGTCGGTCATCGTGAATGACCTGAGCTCTTCATTCGTATATGTCAATGGTACTTTTAGCAGGGCATCGCTTTTACTGGTATCGGCCCGGGCGAACAGGGATATGACAAGCTGCTCCATGCTATTTTTTCCCGCCAGGTTGGCCGGCGTATCGCCGGATATCATGTCCGGGCTAAGGCCGTTCACCGGATAGAATGGTGTGCCGTGACTGACCAGGTTCGCTATGTACGGGTGGGCCCCGAACAATAAGCCGATGAGCAGCGAAAACACCAGGAGATAATGGAGCCTTGTTGTCCGATGTCCGATTTGGGCGATAATGATAAACCCGACTACCAGGACGATTACATAGGCCAGGTTAAAAAATTTTATATTAACAGACAGCATGACCACGAGGGAGATAACGATAAATAAAAGCCTGTCCAGCTTTTTATAGGCTAGTATCAGTAAAAATACTAGTATCGCCAGCAGAGATGCCGAGGCACCGTCCACGTAATAGCTTAGAGACTGATAGATGCAGACCGGGTTAAATGCGCAGAGTAAGGAGACTATAAGAGTGAAAGCCTGGTTAATTTCGGGAAAGGCGAAGAAGATGATCGGGAAGATGAGCAGGAATGAAGTGACCATTAAAAAGACGTTTAGCAGTTTCCCATCTTCGATGTGGTGCGTAAAGGATGTGATGACCGCAGAAGCGGTCTCGAATCCCAGCGGGTAATGGTCGATGTACAACCCGCCAGAGAAATTTCCTGGTGTCTGCTGGTATATAGGGTTAAAGCCGTTCATTAAGAGGTAAATTGCGCCCTGGTGGTACCACTGGCCGTCATAGGAGACATCATAAAAGCTGTCTGCTATCGCGCCGCTTGCCAGCAGGAGGACTAAAAAAACGACCAGTGCGGCGGCGGCAAAAATTAAATTCGCCTTTCCGTTTTGTCCCGGCCCATACTTCGATAATAAGATACTGGCGATGGCGGTAAATGCCAGGGCGATTATTAAGTTATAGCGAGAGATCGGGGCCCCTGCAAGGAAACCTGCCTGTGCTATAGCAAAGAGTAGAAAAATAAATATAAGGTCTATAACTCCGACGCCGAACATAAAATGGGCTATTGTTTTTATGCCGGTCCCCTTGCTTCGCTCTTCCATATAAAACGTAGCTGGTTAAAACGTAAATCTATAAAATATTATCTCATTTAGCGGCTATATCGTCCAGGATAAGCAATCAATGGCCTGTTACTATTCTACCTACGCCAGGTTGTCATCATCAATCGATCGTTTTATATACTTAGAGTGATACAGTATAGTTTGTGATACAATTAATTGCATCACACATTATATGACTATGCAAGTGATACCATGGACGATATCTTTGAACGCTTCGAGACCGAGGTGAAACGCGGGGTGATGCAGGTCGCCGTGATGTGCCTCCTGGAGAAGGAGCGCTATGGCTACGACATCATCAAGAGCCTCAAGGACGCTGGGCTGGGAGTGGAAGAGGGGACGCTTTATCCGATTCTGAGGCGCCTTGAGGACGAGAGCATATTGAGCAGCCGGTGGGTCACCGAAGGCCCCAGGCCGAGAAAATACTACACGATTACCGATTATGGGCGTGAAATACGTGGAAAGTTGCTGGAATCGATGAGATCTATCGAGCTGGCGATGGGAAATCTGGAAAACGACATGAATGGGGTGAATTAAATGACTGACGATTACAACAAGGACTATATTGACGACATGGCGAAGAGCCTGGGCGGGAAACAGCCCGGCGATATGGCAGAAGAGCTGAAGAAGCAGTTATTGATAAAAGAGTACGTCGACGCGGCCACGGAGGGCATGAGCGGGCAGCAGAAGAACGACGTCGCCCGGGAACTTCGGACGCACATACTCGACAGCGCCGACGCGCTGGCCGCCGAGAGAAAAGTGCCGGTATCCGAGCAGATCGTGAAAGAAGTGCTCGCGAAGATGGGGCCCGCAAAAAAGATCGCCGCCATGTATCCCGCGAAAAAAGCCATACTGGAGCATGGCATGGGCAAGGCTTTATTATCTTTGGCGGGCATTGCCGCGGCTTTCCTGGCGGTGGGCGCTATACTCTGGCTGGTATCGCCGGATACGTTGAAAATGACGCTCCCCGGATCGGGCTCGGCGCAGGATGTCCTGCAGATCATCCTGTCGGTCGTCTTCGCCCTCGCCGTGGCAATCGTGGCGATCGCCGGCATATTCCTCTGCATGTACCTCTATAATACCACGCTGAAAACGCCCTACGAGGCCCGCCTGAAGGCGTTCGAAAGGAGCTTGAACGATAAGACATCGCTGATCAACGTCACGGCAAAGGTTGTCGCCAACATCATATGGCTCGCCGTGCTGAACATATTCTGGACGAAGGCCCCGTTCATCCAGAGCTTTGGAAATAATCCTGTGCTCGTCCCGCTGCTGTCAGACAAGTTCGCGCCTTTCGTGCTCTACTTTAACGCCATCGCCATCATCAACATCCTGGTGGCGCTATCGTATCTGCTCATCCGGCAGAAGTGGATACCGTCCCTGCTCGAGACGATCGTGAACCTTGCCGTCAGCCTGCTGTTCATATGGCTCCTGATAGTGTTCCCGTTCAACGCCGCGCTTTCTATGGGCCCGACGACCCTGATAAAGTTCGTGCTTGCCGTTGTCATTTTCGGATGCCTGATCTCTACAGCAAAACAGCTATGGGATACGATTAAGTTCGCCCTGTATGGCAGGACCGAAAATAGCGATACCGTGTGAACTCACACACGGTCTTTATTTTAATAGGACTTTTTTTAATATCAAGCCTTTTTCACAGGGCCCGGGCGCTTCGTCATAAACCTCGGCGATGGTATATTTTTCGCCGCTCACCAGCCCGGCGGGATGGCAGGCATCATAAGATCTACACGTTTTCTCGCACTCAAGCTCCTCGTAGGTTAGCTTCGAGCCGTTAAACGCCTTCCGGGACTCGATGGCTACGACGATGGGGCAGGGCGATACTTCGACGGCACGGACGCTCGTATCGTGTAAGTTACACTCGTGCTCGCTGCCGCTTCGGAGGGCGACGACCTGGTACTTCTTGCCCTTCTCCAGGTTAAGGCAGACCGTCTTCAGCTTACAATTCTCACACTCGGGCTGGGGGCCCCTATAGATGAACGCCGTCCCAGTCTTCGCCAGCCTGCTGCCTATCAATGTAATCGTTATATTAGGTCCCGGCATGATATCTCCTGAATATGGTCGCTCTAGATTATACAGCCATTACGACCTTAAAAAGTTTCTCTAAAATGAAAAAATCGCCTATGTGTCCGATTTTAGCTTCTGCGGCTTTGCGGATGCTTGAGCCAGGGACTGGTCCCTACTCCTGATACGGGCGACCATGCGCTCCTTCTTCTGGATTGCATGGGTTGCCGCCTGGTCGACCTTCTTTTTCATTTCCTCGAAGGACATGGGCGTCTCTTCTCCGACCAGCTTTTTGATCGGCGTATAGGCGGATTCCCGGAACTTCGGTGTGAAATCTCTCTCGACCTCGTTCTCAATGAGGTATGCGCCATGGCCTTCCATAACTTTACCGACAATATCGATCCGGACGCCCTTACTCCGTACGGCATCCATTATTATTTCCGCGTTCTCGGGCGGCGCGATGATCAATAGCGCGTCCAGGGATACGCCCAGATAGTCGATCTTTAGAGAGCCCAGCATCTTGAGCACGGTCGGGTCGACCAGCTTTCTCAGGCGCTCCTCGTAGAAGACCAGCTTTACGCCGGCTGTGCCCGCGATCTCGTAGGCATCTCCCCGGATACCGCCGTTGGTAACGTCGGTCATCGCGTGGATCTTACCGATGAGGTTGTGCTCGAAAAGGGCTTCGCAGGCCTCGAGGAATTTCACGTTCAGGGTCTTTTCGACCACTTCGTGCATGCCAAAATAGAGGGCGGTCGTGGAGACCGTGCCTCCTCCTGCGCCTTCGCTGACCATGATGACGTCCCCCGGCTTCGACTGGATACGGGCCGTCAGCTCCTGCGCCACTCCCACGGCGCCGACGCAGCCGGTCATGCGGTCCCCGATGACCATGTCGCCGCCGATGCGCAGCGTGCTGCCCGTGACCAGCGGCACGCCGATAAGGTCGGATACGGTCGTGATGCCCGCCGTATAATCGAATATTTTCGATACGTCGCCGTCGTCCGCGATGTGGATGTCCGAGAACAGCGCCACCGGCTTTGCGCCCATGACGTATAAGTCCCTCAGCGACGCCCGCGTGCAGTGGAATCCTGCGAGGAAGGGGAAATCGGATAAGCGTGAATGCATGCCGTCGACCGTGACGACGACGTACTGGCCGCCCGCCCGGACGACGCCGGAGTCGTCCATCTGGCTGGAGTCGCACACGGCATTGGTCTTGCCGATGACCTCGGCGATCTTGCTGTGCGCATAGAAGTCGCCCCGGCCGCGGGAGCCCACGCCGAAGGCGCCCATGGTGACGCCGCAGGGCTGGCTGGCAATGACGTCGTCCTTGACATCCAGGGTCGCCCGGGCCTCGACGATGACCGCCTCGGCGAGCTTTTTCGCCCCCTCCGGGGAGATATCCTTGACCTCCCTGATCCTCTCGGCCAGCCTGTCCGCGAGCCCGGTATCGCCTTTCCTCAGGCCTCTTTTTGCGTATCCTTCGATATCCATTCGTGCACACCTATTAAGACAACAATGAATTCTGTTAATCCATAACGTTTTTGCTTTAATATGTTTTCGATTCGCCAAAAATAAAGGCGTTGCTCTTTCCGTTCCCGACACAAAGCATAAATAAAATAGCTCCATTCAATATCATAACATGCGGGTATGATCATGGGGAGCAAGGTCCTGGTAGTCGACGACGATATCGATATTTGCGGTCTCATCAGCATTGCCCTGAAAGGCAAAGGCCTTGAAGTCAGGACCGCCGAGAACGGCAACGCCGGCATCAGCGCTTTTCTAGAGTTCCAGCCCGATATCGTATTGCTAGACCACCGGCTTCCGGATATGACCGGCAACGACGTGGCCCGAAAACTCAAGGCGACCCCGGAGGGAAAGGCGGCTTGTATCATAACGATGACGGGCACGGACGCGTTCGGCGAGGAGATCGACATGGCGCTCTACTCGGGCTCGCTGAAAAAGCCGTTCAAGCTGGCCGACATGGTCCAGTACGTGGAACAGCACATGAAAAAGTAAAGTCTTATTTTCCGTTCGGGCTATAGATGACGTCGTACTCCGTGATGAGGTGGTTTCCTACTTTATAAAAGCCGGTCAGCTCCGTGCCGACGACCTGATCGATGGAGTCCACGCCCGGCCCTCCGACAAGGGACGGGGTGCTGTCGCCGCCGATGATATATGGTATCTGGATGAGGATGATATGGTCTATCATTTGTTTTTTGATGAGCAGCCAGATGAGCGTCGGCCCGCCTTCGACCATGAGGCGCTTGATGCCTTTTTTTACGAGCCCTTCCATCATCAGGTCGAGATCGACGTGCGAGTCGCCACAGACCATGACGTCCGCGCCTTTCTCCCGGATGGCCTGTACCTTATTTACGTCGGCCTTGCTCGATACGACCACGATGGTCGGCGCGTCGTGATTGAGGACATTGGACTCGGGCGGGATGGAAGCGTCCGAGCACGGGATCACGCGGACGGGGCTTCTGCCTTCTACGAGACGGTTCGTTAATATCGAGTTATCGATCTTGATCGTGTTGCTGCCCACCATGATGGCGTCGAACTCGGTGCGCTTTTTATGTAAAAATCTCTGGCTCTCCATATCCATGAGCCCCATGATGATCTTGCTCGAAAGCCCCCGCTTCAGGGTCAGCTTGCCGTCGACGGTCATCTCGGATATCAGCGTCACGTAAGGCCTGCTCGCGCTCATTTGAACCTCTTTCAATTATACCCGAGAACTAATAGGTTTTTCCCCCATTAGTCCATGCACATGCATATCGATATAGGCCATATAAAATCGCTAATTCCACAATTATTAGGCTTTTAGCCAGATAGAATTCAAACGTTATTATTATAATTATATGTTTATATATTATTTAACGATTAGGTGAGTCTATGCTTAATATCAGAACCCTCAAATTACTATCCTGCATGCTTGCGGTCATGGCGCTCGTGGCATTAATAGCCTTACCGGTAGCCCTTTCCACAACGGCAACGGAAACAGTTTACGGGCAGGTCGTGCTGAACGGGGAGCCGGTAAATGGGGCCACGGTCACCTGTAACGGTAACACGGCGACGACTTCGACCTCGATCTATCAAGGCTTTTACTCATTCTCCCTGCCGATCGGAAAAGATTACCCCATAACTGCCACGTACACGGCGGATGGCGTTACATACAAGGCTTCGGACAATGTCGACCTGAGCGGGGTCACATCGGCGCCATCGTCACCCCAGGGATTGAGCGCCCTTGAGCTAAAGGCGGTAGCGACACCGACACCGACCCCTACACCGGACCCGAACGCGACAGCTACTCCGACCCCAACGGCGACTCCAACGCCGACTCCAACGCCGACACCTACCGCAACGCCAAAGCCCGCATCGAGCCAGAGCTCGAGCTCTTACGTGACTGCCACTCCGACCTTTACTCCGACACCCGCGCCGACCGCGACGCCAGCCACTCCGACCCCTTCGCCGCGGAAGATATTCTCTTCCCCGCAGTGGGATACGGATCACGAGACGATCATCGTTTCGAACACTGGCGATGAGCCCGTAACGATCACGGCCTGGATCGGTGATACGTCCAATAGCGTCAGCGTGCCTATCGAGGCCAACTCGACCAAGATGGTCCTGACGCCATCTATCATTACACAGAATAACCAGATCGTCGATGTCGGGTATGACGCATACGATAACGGCGTGATGGTGGATACGTATAAAGCCAGCCTGTTCGTGGGGCCGACCGCGACGCCTTTGCCGACCACTGCCAGGTCGCCTGGCTTTGCCGGCCTGATCGGGCTGATATGTCTGCTTGCCGCAGCCTATCTGCTCATAAGGAAGGAGGGCTAGGCACCTCCTTCTCGATAAAAAAAATTACGCTTTTATTTTTTGTCCGGTCTTTGCGGATAAGATCTCCTTGATATCCTTATGGCTGTCTTTTTCGCCCTCTAAGGCCAGGATCTCCAGCGTATAGGAGACGATCCGGGCGCCCTTGTTCGACAGGTGATAGCCATCTGAATCTTTCTCCAGAACATCCGAAGCCATGAGCGCTTTCAGGAGACGATTCAATATGCCGGGGTTCAGCTTGGTCTCAAACATGATATCGGTGAACTTGGTCTTACCCTTTGTTACGGTAAAAAGCACATCCATCGAACCAGCATAAGAGAGCGTTTTTAATATTTCGAATTCATTCTTCTCCATAATCCTACCCGCATTTTATTTGTATAGACTTTTATTAGATTTTTTTATAAATTATTATTTGTAACTACTTATTTACAAAATGCTCTGAAACGATTTAAAGGTTGTGCCGTTAAAGGCTTACTGACTAATGATGTAATATAGTTATCGCATTAGATGGTTTTCCTATCCGCTCAAGGAAATCTCGATGCGCTCGCGACCTTTTCCCGGCTTTTTACCCCTTGATATGGTGATGTGGCCGATCTCCTTCGAATTCTTCGGGTGAGTGCCGCAGCAGTCCATCTTCCAGGGCTCCATCTCCCAGTGGAGCACGTTAGGGTCCATCGGGTCCCGGTACGTCCGGATATCCCAGCCTTCGGCGATGAGCGCGTTCGCCCGGTCCTCGACCTCTTTCAGCTTCACCTTATTCAGCGGGGCCTCGAATAAATAATCGGACCGCTCCTTATTCTCGTCCAGCAGGCCCGAGGACGCTATCGTGCAGCCGTCGCCGAACACATCCCTCATAAGATAATAGACGATGTGGGAGGCGGAATGCAAGCGCATCTTCCTGTACCTCTTTTCCCAGTCGATCTCGCACTGGACTGTATCGCCCGCCTTAAACGAGGGAACGCTTTCCATGACGTGGATGATGCGGCCATTCTCAGCGAATGTATCGACAACCTTTACGCCGCCGATAGTGCCCGTATCCCCGGTCTGGCCGCCGCCTCTCGGAAAGAAGTACGTGTCCTCGAGGACGACCTTATCGCCGTCCACGGAAAGGACCTTTGCCTGGAATTCCTTTTTGTATGGATCGTCGAAATAATGGTTCGAGGGCATATTAACGCCTCACAGGTACTCCGGGATATTAAGCTTTTTGCCGTCGATGTAGACGGTCGGGTGCGTCACGATGCCATCACAGTGCATGGATACGGTGCACGTGCCGCCGAAGCCGCTGTCGTTGCCCAGCGCCATGTGTATCGTATTGCCCACTTTTTCGTCTTCCAGCAAAATTCCCCACAGCCTGGCCTTCGGGTTCATGCCGATGCCGAGCTCGGCGACGTGGCGCGCATCGGGCCCGAGCTCTTTAAACAGCGCCAGCAGGTCATCCGCGTGGGCGCCCATGGCGCCCACGCATGCACCGTCCTTTATGGTTAGTTCGAGGGGCGTGTCGAGCAGGCCCCAGTCGCCAAAAGTGCCGTCGACCACGAGCCGGCCGTTCGCGCTCGTCGGGGCGATGAAAAGCTCGCCGCCTGGCAGGTTGGTGAAATCGCCGGGGTTCAGCGCCAGGCCTGTATCCATATGCCACTCCCGGCCCGCGAATTCAACGTGTACATCGGTACCAAGCTCCGTAGTGATACGGGCCGTCTTCGTGCCCTGCTGCCGCTTAAAAAGCTGCTCGATGCAGTCCCTCATCCGGAAATAGTCGGCGGTCATGCCGCCGGTGGAGAACATCTCGGTGATGAGCTCCTTCGTGCCCTCGGTCAGCGGGATCGTGGCTATGCGGGCGCCGTTCTGGCAGGCTTTTTTACGGGCCTGCGTATGTGTCAGTGAAAAGACCGTTGGCGCGATGACCACGTCCGAA
This sequence comes from Methanocella sp., assembly GCF_035506375.1. NCBI lineage: Archaea > Methanobacteriati > Methanobacteriota > Methanomicrobia > Methanocellales > Methanocellaceae > Methanocella > Methanocella sp. The sequence goes on along the minus strand of NZ_DATJPM010000071.1, from coordinate 2,403 downwards.
TGCAGCATTGCGTCGGCGATAACTTCGGGCGGCTCCTCCCCGCTGCGTGTGCGGGGCTTCATTTCCATGTATATAGACTCGGCGCCCAGCTCCATGGCGGCCTCGTACATCGGTACCCCGATGAAATCTCTCTCGGTATCGCAGACTATCAGGACTTTTTCCCCGGCCTTCACGCCCATACAGTCCCGGACCGCGATCATAGCGCTTTCCCTGATACTCATAAAAGACCTTCGATGAGAATTATAGTTGAATACAGCGTATGCCCGATATAACTTTTTCTTTAACCTGAAAAAGATAAAAAATCATAGGACGCGCTTCGAGAGCCATTCCTTTGCCGCCTGGAGCTCGCCCCCGTCATAGGACTTCATCTTTATCCTGACAACGTCGGACGGGTAGGAGCCGAATATCACTCTGGGGAACCGCTTCACGGCCTCGTTCAGGTCGGCCACGATGGCGGACTCAGGCTTCTCCGTGATGATCCAGTCGACCATGAGCTTCGGCCCGTGGAAATGGTCCTTTACCAGCTCGAACATGGCCTTCATCTCGGAAGGCACGCCGGGGAAGGCATACACACGGCCGTCCACGATGAAGCCGGGAGCAGCGCCCACGGGGTTCGGTATGACCACGACATTATCGGGTATGTCCGCCATGTTATAGGATTGGGGCAAAGGTTTCCTGTTATGCCGGGCGGCAGAAGCTTCGACCACCTTAACGGCCTCCGGGTCCCGGATGAGCCTCCGGTTAAAGGCGCTGGCGACGGCTACCCGTGTCACGTCATCGTGGGTGGGGCCCAGGCCTCCGGTCACGATGACCTTATCCGCCTCAATATCCTTCAGCGCCTGAACGATGACGGCGATATCGTCCGGTATGACCTCGATCCTCTTCACCAGGGTGCCCAGCTCCGTGAGGTTTTTTGCCAGCCATGTCGAGTTCAGGTCGGCTATATCTCCCGATAGCAGCTCGTCGCCGATACAAACGATTACGGCATCCATTTTAGCGCCCGTTGAGATATTTCCTCGATATTATCCCCACACATCCTATACAGCCGATGAGCAGCCCCAGCGTCAGGAACGAGAAGCATCCTCCCGCGGGAGCGTGCGTTGGTGTTGAAGTGGGCGTCGCGGCCGGCGTCGGCGTGGGCGTCGCGGCCGGCGTCGGCGTGATGCCCTGGAACTTGATAGGTATCAGGGTATCATAGTGGAACCATGGCGGGTCAGTTTCCTTGTCAGTCCAGACGATCTGCAGATTGGTCGAGTTCCTGTATACTGCAAAAGGCTTCTGGCGGTTCTGCAGGCTGCCCTGTGCCGGCACGATCTCGCCCAGGATGAACTGGTCCGTGTAGAAGTACCGGTTCGCCTGGTCCTTGAGAGAGATGTTGAATTCGTATGTGACGTCGTGATCGGTCGGGTTTATGAGCGAGTAATTCACTAAGATGAAAACGTATTTGTCAGGCGGATACTTTACCGGCGAGAACTTATCCGAGTAATCGTTCTCGCTGACGTCCTGGAAGTGGACGGCGACGGCCCGTGGGTCGCCTTTATTGTCCTGGGAGTACGTGACGTCCATCGGATAGTCGCGGTACGCGGCGGCCGGGGCGATCATGCATATAGCCAGTAATCCGATGATGAGGATAGCTCGAAGCTTCATAAGCATCACCGATATATGGATGCCCTGCGAAATAAAGGCTTTTTTGGTATAAACCACGGTGCGCACGGAGGCACCACGGAGGACACGGTTAATTATTCACCACGGCGACACGGCGAACACGGCGCCCTATAAAATACGGCACGGCGGACACACGGCGAACACGGCTTCCTGATAATATTATTAAGCAGTGGGTCTCCGAGGGGTAAGCAAGAGCGCTCCGCACAGCATTAGCCCCCCTCCAGGAAATAAAAGTCCTCCATGTCCTCCGTGCCCTACATGGTTCAATTAAAAACCGTGTTATCCATGGTTAATATTAAACCGTACCCTCCATGTTTAGATTCCCTGCATCCGGTGGTGAATTTTACAACAAACAAAATGGGGGTCTCCGAGGGGTAAGCAAGAGCGCTCCGCGCGGCATCAGCCCCCTTCAGGAAATAAAAGTCCTCCATGTCCTCCGTGGTTATTATTATACCGTGCCCTCCGTGATGCCTCCGTGCCGCCGTGGTGAAGTTTTTAATAAGCAATATAGGGGTCTCCGAGGGGGCATCAGCCCCCTTCAGGAAATAAAAAAAGCGCCGTGCTCGCCGTGTCGCCGTGGTGAATAAAAAACCGTGTCCTCCGTGGTGCCTCCGTGCCGCCGTGGTGAGCCCCTGCATCACGTTTATGTATCATTAAAACGAACCTCTGATCCGATGAGCGTGAATGTCTCGAGTGCGGCGGAGGCCGCGGAGTATGCAGTAAAGGATCTGGCGGCGA
>NZ_DATJPM010000070.1 GCF_035506375.1 Methanocella sp. | reverse complement strand
TTTCCGATTATCTTTTTCAATTTTTATGCTTTGTTGAATATGCCTTTTTAAGTCTCGGAGTGTACTGAGGCACTATTTTTCACCACAAAGGCACGAAGAGCACGGAGGCCCACAAAGTCTTTTTTTTAGATTAAGTTACAAAGTACACAAAGTTGGTTCATTGACATCAGGGCACGAAGGATACAAGGGCACAGTGGAATGAACAAGAGCACTTTTTGCCATCGTGCCTTCATATCCTTTGTATCTTATAAGCTCAAAAAGCGGCTCTGTGTCCTTTGTCTCTTAATTATAAAAAAGGCTTTGTGGGCCTCCGTGCTCTTCGTGCCTTCGTGGTGAAAAATAGTGCCTCAGTACACTCCGAGACTTAAAAGGGCATATTCAACAAAGCATAAAAATTGAAAAAGATAATCGGAAACTATCGATAAATTTGGCTATTACGCAAACGATAAAAATAAGACTACTTGCTAAACAATGACCTATCAATATTCAACGCAGCAAAATTATTAAATAATATCTATGAGCTTCAGGCCAGCTTCGCGTAACTTCGTGGCTGAAAACGTCTTTGAGCATTCTTAATAGGCTTAGAATGGCTTATAAAAGCCCTATTGCTTCGCGGCCACATCGCACGCCGCCGGCACGTTTATCTCCTGGTTCTTGCTCCAGCCTACGATAAGGGACGTGATCACGCCGATAACGCACAGTGCTCCGCCTACGAACAGTACGACGCTGATAGAGTTTGCCAGCGCATCCTTGCCGCTGACGCTTGCCTCGATGATGCTCGCGAACCCGGCGTTCGAGAGCATCAGGTACAATATGATGCTCGCCAGGGATACGCCAATGGCGTTCCCGAAGTTCCTCACCGTGGCCAGCATGCTCGACGCCGTACTGCTCTTGTTCATCGGCAGCGACGACATGATCTCCGTATTGTTGGGGCTGGTGAACATGCCGGTGCCCAGGCCGAAGAAGCCGAAGCTGACCACAAGTAATAGCGGGTTATGTAATTTTACCACAAAGCTCAGGACAAACAACGCGATCGCCGTGACCAGCATGCCGAACGAGCTGTGGTACGTGGACTGGAGCTTATCGTACATGTAGCCGCTCAGGGGCGCCACGACCGCCGTTACAAGTGGCACGGCCAGGAGCATCATGCCTATCTGCTCGGGCGTATAGTCCCACACGTACTGCAGCAGGAACGGTATGCTCAAAATAAACATCGAGAAAGCCGTAAAGTTGATCATCGTGCTCAGGCTCGCGAAGGTGAACTTTCTCACCTTGAAGAGGCGCAGGTCGATGATCGGGTTCTCGTGATTCAGTTCCGTAAAGACGAAGCCGGCCAGGGACACGAAGAAGACGCAGGCGTAGATCAGCATTTCCGTGTCGACCGTCAGGCTGCCGGCCAGGTCGCCAAGTAGCATCATCAGCGAGACCATGGTCAGAATGAGTGCCGCAGCGCCCACCCAGTCCATGCCCTTCACCTTGCAGCTTACTTCCTTAAGCTTGAGGTATTTGGCTGCGACCAAGAGGAGGATAATGCCGACCGGCACGTTGATGAAGAAAATATACTGCCAGCCGATGGTGCCCGTTATGAGCCCACCGAGGATGGGGCCGGCGATGCTGCCGATGGCCACGATGGTGCCTATCAGCCCTAATGTCCTCCCCCGCTCATTCCTCGGGAAAGCCTGCACCAGGATGGCCGTGTTGATGGAATATACGATAGAAGCGCCCATGCCCTGTATGATCCTGAAGAAGATGAGCTCGTTCAAACTCCCGGAAAGCCCGCAGGCCAGCGAGCCTATGGTGAATATGGCGATGCCCGCGAAGAACAGGCGCACCTTGCCCGTGTATTCGGATAATCTTCCGAAAATGAGCAACAACGATGTATTAACGATAAGATATACAGTGACGACCCACTGGGACTGCGACAGCTCTACGCCGAAGGCGGTCGTGATCGTCGGCAGGGCGACATTCACGACGTTCGTATCCAGGACGCCCATGAAGACGGCGGTCAGGACTATCCCGAGTATGATATACTTGTTCTTGTACTGGGCCTGTTCCTGGACTGCTATGGCCATCTGTTTTTCCGGCATTCGCCCTTCACCATCAATTGAAAATAACAATTAAATGGCGCCTTTTTATTTAAGCGTAATCGTGTTATAAAAGCGAATAGCCTGCAAAAGCAGGCTACGCTTAAGCCGTCGGGCTCAACGCGTAGCTGCTCGTACGGTTCGATAAGACGATTAACAGCGTCGTGGTAGTCCTGTAGCCGTCCTTCTGTATCTTGACCAGGTAAATGCCCATCGGGAAGTCGGCCATCTTCAGGTCACCGCTCGCATCGGTACTGCCGACGACGTATTTGCCGTTGACGATCTTCGCGTCCGCCAGGCCCATCTTGCTTTTCGCGTCCGTGACGTGGATACTCAGGCTCTTACCTTTCCCGGCCTCGGCCTTGATGACGACGGGCTTCGTGGCGAAGTCGGTGCTGGCGGTCGCGTTCTTAATGCCTTTTGCCGAGACCGTCACCGTATGCGTGCCCGCTGCCGGGGCTGTCGTGAAGGTAAAGTTGCCCTTCGAGTCCGTCGTGCCCGCCAGCGTGCCGTCCAGATAGACGCTTGCCCGGGCGACACCGCTGCCGGTCGCCCCCATAATGACCGATATGTCAGACCCTGTCGGGGCAATGGTCTTTTCCTCTGCGAAAGCCAGCGGGGCCGCCACCGTGAACAGCACGGCGCAGGCCAGCGTGAAAGCCAGTGATCTTGATCCGATGGAAGACATGGTGCATCCCCAATTGGTGTTCCGAATTATAATAACGCTCCAGCAAAATAAACCCTTCTATCTCAACGAAAAAACCGAAACAGTATTATATCAACGGCCACTTATTCAAGAGCGTCATGAAGATACTGCTGGCCGAGTATTCGGTTTGCGCAGGCCTTGAGGGCCTGGCGAATGAGGGCCGGGCCATGCTGGACACGCTCCGGCGCTCGTTCGAGGCGGCCGGCTGCACGGTGCGCGTGCCCCGGGACTTCGAGGCGGGTCTCGCAGAATTATCCCGAGAATGCGACTGCTTCCTTTTGATAGCCCCGGACGCGTCGCTGGAAAAATACACGGCCGGGCTCGAGAAGAAATGCATCAACCTGGGCTGTTCTTCCAGGGTCATCCGCCTCTGCGCCGATAAGCGGGAGACGACCGAGACATTATTATATAACGGCATTCCCGCGCCCCGGCTGGTCCACGAGAAAGGCGTCAGATGTGTCGTCAAGCCCCGCTACGGATGCGGTGCCGAAGGAATTTTCATGTCGCAGGGCCCCGTCGAACGCGAAGGCTTTATATCGACGGAATATATCGAGGGCGAGCACCTAAGCGTCTCGCTCATCGGGGGAAAGACCATGCTCCCTTTGACTCTGAATAAGCAGTACATAAAGACCATCGAGTCGGACGGTTTCGAGCTCATCCATTACGACGGCAACGAGGTGCCATACGAGCATCCGGCGAAGCGGGAGATCTTCGGCGTCGCCACAAAAGCCGGGCATATGCTCGGTTGCCAGGGTCTCTTCGGCATCGATATCGTTTATGGTGACCGGCCTTACGTGGTCGACGTCAACCCGAGGCCGACGACGGCCGTCCTCGCGCTCGATAAGGTACTGGACGCCAATATCGCGGACCTCATACTCAGGGCCCGATTCGGCACTCTACCCGAGAGCGTGGGCATAAAAGGGCATTACTCGTTCACTAAGGCCGATCTGGAGAAGCGATCATGAAGCTGGGCATCGACATCGGAGGCGCGAACACAAAGGCTGCAACTTCTAACGGAAAGTTCACCTACTCAAAATACCTGCCCCTGTGGAAGGGCTGCGATATCGCGGGCACTCTCCGTGATATTAAGAAAAAGGCCGGGAAGACAGACGCCGTCGGCGTAACGATCACCGGCGAGCTGGCCGACTGCTTCGCCTCGAAAAAGGAAGGTATCGGGCATATCGCAGGTGAAGTGAAGAAAGTCTTCCCGGAAGCCGTTTTCTACGGCAGCGACGGGAAATTTTACCCCAGTGCGGGTGATCATCACCTATTATCGGCTTCGAACTGGTCGGCGTCCGCCCGCTTTATCGGCTGCGTCCATAAAGACATCCTGTTCATCGACATCGGAAGCACTACCACCGACATAATACCAATAGTGGCCGGCATCCCTGTGGCGGGCCTGACGGACTTCCAGCGGCTCTCCCGGAGCGAGCTGATCTACGCTGGCGCGTTACGTACGAACGTGGCTGCCCTGCTGCGGGCGGTCTTTCTACGGGACATGGCCGTGCGGACGGCTTCGGAGCTTTTCGCCATAACGGCCGACGTGAACCTGCTCCTCGGCCATATCGGCCAGAAGGACTATTCCTGCGATACGCCGGACGGGGCCAGGAAGACGAAAGCGGCGTCCGCCCTGCGGCTGGCCCGCGTGGTGTGCTGCGACCTTGATGAGCTGTCGCGGGAAGAAGCCCTGGAGATCGCGAAGCAGGCATACTGGTCGCAGGTGGAAGACCTGAAAGAGGGAATAGCCACCGTATCCGAGAACTACTGCATCCGGCGCGCGGCCATCTGTGGCCTGGGCAGCTTCATCGCGAAGGACGCGCTGGACGAGCTGGGCTTCCCATACACTTATGTGGGAGCAGGTACTGATATCTCCCACGTATTCCCGGCGTATGCCGTGGCAAAACTGCTCGAAATGGAGCCGATAGAATGACAAAGAAGAGCATGACCTGTGTACTTGTCCTCATCGTACTCGCGGCGATCGTATCGCTGGCGGGCTGCACCGCCCCGTCGACGGACCATAAGGCGACGCTGGCCGGAAAAGACGTTTTCGACCCTGCTAAATTCAGCATGGCGACCTATACGATAGCCACGGCCGAAAATCAGAGCCAGGGGCTGCTCACGGTGCTCGCCTACCCGGGCGAAAAGGACGGCGACCGGCTCGCTTCTGTTACGGTTAGCGGTAACGTTTCCAGCCGCCTGGACGCCTGGCTTAACCGGAGCCACGAGGGCGTCAACAACGCGACCCTGACTGTCATCGATGGCGAAGGCATGCAGACGGTAGCTATGCCGAAGTCTTTGAACATGACCACGATGGACGAGACATGGAACACTCCGGGATCAACGTATGATTATTACGGCACCGACTCGGTAATCGTGCCCGCCGGCCAGTACAATAACTGCACCGTCTATTACGGCACGAAGACGATCCAGTACATGGGCTCGAACCTGAGCTTCGAGGTCATATACTACATGCACCCTTCCTCACCGGTCCCGATATTCTATATGGTCAAGTCGTCTGACGGGATAGTCGCCTACGCGCTCAATAGCGTTTACGGCCCGGACGACATCGACAGTACTCCTGAACGGACAGCCCAGAGCTATTTCGACCGCATCAGCTCGGGCGAATATACCCGTGCTGCCAGGTTGCTCGTCACTGTCGACGGCTCGACGCTGAAGCCAATGGGCAGGGACTCTATCCTGAGCATGGAGGAGAACATGTCCCGGACCTACGGCACGGCCGGGGAAAAGATGGCGATACAATACATCCTGACGGACTCGATCCAGTCCACAGGCAGGATCGGCGGCCATAACGCCGTCGCCGTACACTGGAGCAGTATCCACTACAGCCGCTCTCCGGGACAGGTATACTATATAGACGGGACTTTCAACATGGTCGATGATGGCGGATGGAAGATAATCGTTTAAATTTTTTTAATATTTTCATCGATATTAACCAAATTTTTAGTAAAAAACGAAATTTATTTATTTATTCTTTCCTGTTTATCGAGGGCTTATACGCCAAGTTTATATACCCTTACGGTCGATATGATTATAATTACGCCAAATCATTAGAGATTATTATCCTGAAAGGGCAAAAGAAAAAGCATGGGGAAGTGTAAAACCGTGTCAGGAACCGAAAAAGACCTTGATCTAGGGCATCACGAAGCGGATAAAAAAACATTCTACGGCCTGATGAAAAAGAAAGTTTACAACAAGGAGAATGAAGCGGGTACACCAGAACAGCCGCCCGCGGAAAAGATGGCCGATGAGTCGAGTATCGCCGGATACCATGGAGTCGATAGCGATATGTCACCTCCGAAGGAGGAGAGCCCTATCGATACACACGATGAAAGGATAAGCCGACTGTTCCGAAGCGTTCCCACAGCTACTACTACTCCCGGCTTAAATACCCCGGCTTCACCAGAGCCTGCGGCCGTGCCTGTGCCGGAAAAGGCAAAGGAGACCGAGGCCGATGACATGCCGTTAAATAATATTTTAGACAATGTCGGAAAAGTCTCCGCGGAGTCCGTGCCCGTCGTCCCCATCGCGACAGAGCCCCAGGCCGAAAGCCCCGAGGTAAGGACCGCCATGCCCAGCGGTCTGGAAGCCGCCACGCTGGCGACAGCCCACCATAGCTTAGAAAACGATGATGAGCTGCTACAGGAGCTTACCACGATAATCAAGCCCGGAGCGGAAATCGCTAAGGATGCCGAAGAGGAGAAGGCAGGCAAGGGCAAGGATAAAAAGGATAAAAAGAAAAATGTCCGCCAGAAGATCGTCTTCGAGCCTTACGACGTCGAAAAGCATGGCACAATGGCCTCGTTCCCGGGCGTCAATGGCTATGAGGAGGTCGAGCGCTACTGGGTCGATGAGCCGTACGCGTTCGTCGTCATCCTCTACAACGAGGGAACGAACAACTATCTCTATTATGTATGTGAGCCGTCCCTGACAGTATTTGAAAAGGAACTGCTCGTCGAGGTTTATGACCGGCTCCAGGACGTCCTCATGATCGAGAACCTGGACGCGAAAACCGATAAGAAAGAGCTGCTCAAGGATAAGACCACGCAGATCATCAACGATTACATCGGGAAGATCGATACCAAGTCGTACTATAAGATCATGTATTACATTGACAGGGACTATCTCGAGTTCGGCAAGATCAACCCCATCATGCACGACAACTTCATCGAGGATATCTCGAACAACGGCTTCGACACGCCCATCTTCCTTTACCATAAGAACTACGAGAACATCATGACTAACATCGTGTATGGCGAGAAGCCGCTCGACTCGTACGTCATCCGGCTGGCACAGAGGTGCGGCAAGCACATCTCCATCGCCGAGCCCATGGTAGATGCGACGATGCCCGACGGCTCCCGTATCCAGATGACGCTGGGCAAGGAAGTCACGACCCGCGGCAGCACCTTCACCATCCGTAAGTTCAAGGAAGTGCCCATAACGCCCATCGACCTGGTCGCCTGGAACACCTTCTCGAGCGAAGAGATGGCCTATCTGTGGCTGTGTATCGAGAACAACAAGTCGCTCATCTTCTCGGGCGGCACGGCATCCGGCAAGACGTCGTCGCTGAACGCCGTCTCCCTGTTCATACCGCCCAAGGCGAAAGTCATCTCGCTGGAAGATACCCGTGAGTTAAAATTACCGCACATGAACTGGATACCCGGCCTGACCCGGGACTCCTTCGCCGCAGACGGGAAGGGTGCCATCGAAATATTCGACCTGCTAAAGGCGGCGCTGCGGCAAAGGCCCGAATACCTGCTGGTCGGCGAAGTCCGTGGTAAGGAAGCGCTGACCTTATTCCAGGCCATGTCGACGGGCCACACTACATTCTCGACCATGCACGCCGACTCAGTCGAGTCCGCCATCCACCGGCTGGAGAACCCGCCCATCAGCGTCCCCAGGACGATGATCACGGCGCTCGACATCATCAGCATCCAGGCTCAGACATACCTGAAGAACAAGCGTGTCAGGCGTAACATGAAGCTCGTCGAGATCAACGACATCGACCCGAATACCAGGAACATCCGGACGAACGATATCTTTGTCTGGAACTCGTCCACGGATAAGTTCGACCGTATCGGCGACTCGCGTGTGCTGACGGAGATCGCACAGCGCCGTGCCTGGAGTAAGCGTGAATTGAATAACGAGCTGGGACGTAGACAGAGAGTGATCGAGTATATGCTGAACAACAACGTGCGCGAGTTCAAGCAGATAGCCGCGATCATCCACGCCTACTCCGTCAAGCCGGACCGTGTGCTGGAGAAGCTGGGCATTAAGGAATAGGCGGTCGGCATGGACGAATTCAGCACGATAGCTCACGTCATATTCGGCGGAGAAGTGCGCAAGCACAAAGAACGTTTTTACTCTCTCCAGAAGCAGCTCCGCCAGGCCCATATGAACCAGCCTTACGAGATCTACGCCTCTGTGGCATATCTCGTGTCGATGATCGTCGGGTTTGTCGGGGCGCTGCTCGGGGTCGTCATCGCGTTCCTTATCCTCGGCATTATCAATAAAAATGGCAACTTCACCAATATCCATATGCCTGAATCGCTGGCCTGGATCACGCCCTTCACCGATATAATCGTCATTTTCCTCGGCATGTCCATCATGGCCGTGTTCGGATATTACATCACGTATACGGTCATCATGCTCATCCCGTCCATCAACGCCAGCGATCGAAAGTCCAAGATCAACAAGCAGATACCTTACGCCGTGACGTTCATGTACGCCCTCTCCAAGGGCGGCATGGATATCATCAGCATTCTGCGGGCGCTGAACGCGGCCGAGAGCACGTACGGCGAAATATCCCGCGAGATAGGCATTATCATACGCGACATGGACTACTTCGGCAGCGACCTCCGGACGGCCATTATTAATTGTGTCAACCAGACGTCCTCGGATATGCTCCAGGACTTGCTGACGAATCTGCTGTCGGTCATCGACGCGGGCGGCAACGTGACGGTGTACCTGCTGGGCAAGACGGACCAGTACCAGCAGCGTCTGCTGCAGGACCAGAAATCCTTCCTCGAGATACTCGGGCTGATCGCTGAGTCCTATGTGACGGGATTCGTCGCCGGGCCGCTCTTCATCATCATCATGTCGTCGGTCATGACCATCATGAACGGCGGCAGCCCCACGCTATTATACGTGATCATCTACGGTATGCTCCCGCTGGGCTCCGTCATGTTCATCGTCCTGATCAGCATGCTCACGCCCGGCGAGGAAGAGGCGGCGAATAAGTTCGAGATCGTGAGAACCAACGTCTATGATAAGGTGCCGGCCGAAGATTCCGGGCGCCCCGCAGAAGATCATAAAATGATCGAGAAGATGAAGACTGGAAAGAAAAACCTGAAGTTCAAGGAGTTCATGGCGAACCCGATCGGGCCCATCCTGGAAAAGCCCATGCTTTCGCTGGTGATCAGCGTGCCGGTCGCGGTCCTCTTTATCATCGTATACATTTTGCTGACCTCCGGAAATCTCTCCCAGGCGATAACGGACACAGCGCAACTTCAGCACACTAAGGCGGCGAACTCGGGAGACCCGTTCATTCTCTTTGGCCCCCTCATAGGGTACTTCGATGATATAATCATATTCGTCATCCTTATCATTATGATACCGCTTTCACTCTTCTTTGAAACAAAGAGCAGGCGGGAGCGGAAGATCTCGGCGGAGATGCCCGACTTCCTGAAGAAGCTGGCGTCGACGAACGAGACGGGCATGACTCTGACGCAGTCGATCGCTCTCATAAGCAACTCGAACTTCGGGACTATCAGCAAGGAGGTCCAGAAGATCAACCGGAACGTCTCGTGGGGCACGGACGTGAACACGGCCCTCAAGATGTTCGCGAACTCCCTGAACACATCCCTCGCAACACGGGTTATCACCCTTATCACGAAGGCCGCGGAGTCGAGCGGCGATATACGCGATGTCCTGAACGTGGCGGCCAACGATGCCAAAATGGGCGAGCAGATTAAAAAAGAGCGTTCGGACGGCATGCTCATTTACGTGGTCATCATCTTCATGTCGTTCTGCGTGTTTATCTACTGCGTCTACACGCTCTCGTCCAGCTTCATACCGGTCATGGCCACCGCGGGTAATACCAACGCCGCGGCCACACAGGGCTCCTCCTATGGCTCCGGCGCAACCTTTATATCGACTTTTAATCCTGCTGACTATTACCGCCTGTTCTTCCATGCGGCCATAATTCAAGGATTATTCGCCGGAATACTCGCTGGAGTGATGGGCGAAGGAAGAGTAATGTCAGGCTTGAAATACGCTATCGTAATGATGATCATCGCATATGTGATGTTCGCGCTATTCATATAGTCTCCGAAAAAATGGGTGAGTATTATACCTGAAACTATGGGAGACCGGGTGGCTAGTAATCCCTCTGGAAACGAGCCCGCCGTCGAAATAGCGAGGCTTCCCACCGGAGTCGACATACTGGACCGAAATCTGAACGGGGGCCTGCCTAGCGGTGCTCTTGTCTATTTTTCCGCAAACCCTAAGTCAATGCCGGAAGTCTTTCTCTTCGAGCTGACGATTCCCCGTAAGACCTATTACATTACGACGCACAAGAACCCGCGGTATATAAAGCGGCACATGATGGAGCTCGACTTCGAATCGAACAACGTTGAATTCATCGACCTCCACGACGAGTATTATCATAAGATACTGCACGATACTCCGGACCGGCAATGGGCTTCGAAAAAGCTCGTGCAGTATATTAATGAGTGGCTGGATTCCCTGAAGATCCGGAATGAGAAAAATTTTACAATAATCTTCGACAGCTTTAGCTTTTTGCTGGAGGTGGGCATCGAAAGTGACACGCTTAAGCCTATCCTGGATAAGATCTACGATATCATCAACGACGGCAATAGCATCTGCTACCTTATGATGATAAAAGGCATACACCACGAGTCTGTGGAAAACCGCGTCCAGTACTGGTGCGATGTGATATTCGACATCGACCTGGAGCGGAAGGGCGATAAGATCATCAATAAGCTGACCCTGCCCAAGATCCGGGGCATGAGCCCCATCACCGACTTTATCAAGTTCCGCGTGACCGACCGCATTACAATCGATACGTCCAGGGATATCGCATAGTGCTTCGGGGCCCGGGCATCCGGCCATCCTGGCGTTATTCTCTGGGGGCCTGCCAGACGACTGCCATGTAATCTAACCAGGGTTTTTTAAAAAATACTAGATGACTGCCACCATGTTTTTATCATCCCCGATGTGAATCGTGGCACTATGCCTTAATCCTGTACGACATTTTTGACGGGCCTATGGTGCCTTACGTCGGGCATCGCCTGCCGATTCCATCTCCTTATGCGCAGTCAGGAACGCCGCCCCGATGCCTCCCAGCAACGAGAGCGAAGCGAGAATCGATGCTGTGCTGCCCGATATCCCGAAGTGGGCGGACATGGGCAAGAGCACGATACTGCCGGTGATCAATGCCAGGCAAGTGAATAAGAATCCTCTGGCGTCCATAAAACTTTCAACGTTCAACAACTTCGAAATACGTTGCCTGCGTTATACACGGCGCGGTATATACTCTTAATAAAAAATTAGCGGTTTAGATAAAAGTTCGGGCCCAATGATAACAAATGCGCCATTTATTTAATAGCGTACTTTCGGCGGTCAACATTAATATAAAATCGGATTGAAAAGACCCCTTATGACAGGGAGCTTCACGAAGTGCTCCAGGTGCGGGCGGAACATCGACGAGAGCGCGAAGTGCGCCGTCTGCGGGCAGCCGCTGTGCCTCTACGATATGCGCGAGCTGGAGGGCTACGGCATGCTGTGCCCCCGATGCTACGAAGACCTCTCTTTCCACTATTATTCGAAAAAGTGCAATATAGCGCGGTGACCACAATGAACTTCGACGTCGTTGCCGTGAGCCGGGAGGCTCCCACGCTGGGCCGGGCGGCTTACGATAATACAATGGAAGCGCTGCGAGCGCTGGAGAGAGACGGCCAGCTCGACAGGCTGGAGCTTAACGGCACTGTGATGGTCAAGCCGAACTTTACCCAGCCGCCGAACCCGTCGCTCAAATATGGCCCCAGGGAGTCGGACCTGACGGTCCACAACCACGTCTGCACCGACCCGTTCTCCATCATGGCCGCCTGCGACTTCATAAAATCCCACGGTGGCAGGCCGTTCATCGCCGAGGGCACGAAATGGCCCGGCGGAACAAGGGGAGTATTCCTCCAGATGGGCTGCGAGTCCTTGCTGGAAGGCAGCGACGTGCCCCTCTATGACCTGCTGACAGACGGCTCTTCCGACCGTTTGGAGATATCGCCTTCGAAGGCCTGGAACGAGGATTTCGCCTCGCTGGACGTGAACAGTATCTTCGGCGAGATCGACGCCATCATCAATATCGCCAAGCTAAAATCGCATAGCAACGCCCTGATCACCGGCGCCATGAAAAACCTGTACGGCGCGCTGGAGCCTTCTACGCGCCGGGCCGAGGGGCACTATTGTGCCGACCCGCTCTGGTCGAGCATCTCCAGGAAGAACATGGCACGGGGCTATAAGCTGTTATGCGAGACGTTCGTGCAGGTGCACGACGCGATCTTGAAATCTTTCGACCTGGACGAGATCTGCATAATCGAAGGCATCGTCTCCGGAGAAGGCGACGGGCCGCTCTACCGTCCCGCAAAGCCCCGGCAGGAGTATATAGTTCTTGCCTCAGTGGATAATCCGGCGACCATCGACGCCGCTGAAAGCTACTATGCCGGCTTTTCGCCCGAGTTCCTGGCGAGCCAGGCGACTTATAGTCTCAGCGAGCTGCACAGCGTTCCCGACGAGGAATTCCTGCGGTCTTACGCGGACCAGTACTTCCTGAAGCTCTCGGAATCTGTAGGCCTGGGCCCGACCACCGGGTTCTCCGTCTATGCCATTACGGCCGACGCCTCGGAGGTTATTCCCTGCGATACGCTGGGGCTCCTGCGCCGGGGCGACGTGTTCGAGCTGCCCACCTTCGTGCGATATGCGGCCAATACGCCGCTGTTCGAGCGCATACCCGACGGCGAGTTCGAGTTCAGGATCGAAGCGGCCGCCTAGGGATTTCACCACGGCGACACGGCGAACACGGCGCTCCTTAAAATTCGACACGGCGACACCACGGCGACACAGCACTTAATTCACCACGGCGACACGGCGAACACGGCGCTTTTTTATTTTCCTGAAGGGGGCTGATGCCCCCTCGGAGACCCCCTGCTTACTTTTATATCCTGAAGAGGGCTGATGCCGCGCGGAGCGCTCTTACTTACCCCCTGGAGACCCCAATTTTGCTTATTAAAAACTTTACCACGATGGGCA
>NZ_DATJPM010000069.1 GCF_035506375.1 Methanocella sp. | reverse complement strand
CGGCACTATTTTCGAGATGTCCTGCATGAACCACGGCATCTGCTGGATCGGGAAGAACACGCCCGTCAGGAACATCATGGGGAACTGCAGCACGGTCATCAGGATGGTCGCCGTTTCCTCGTTGTTGGCGAGGGACGTCAGCAATATCCCCAGCCCGATGAAGCTGAAGATGCCCAGGAATAGCAGGCCGAAGGCCAGTGGTACGCTCGAAAGCTGGAGGGTCACCCCGAAGAACAGTATCGCGATGACCATCACGACAATGCCCTGGATGAAACCCCTCACAGTTTGCGCGATCGTTTTACCTAATATAATAGATATCTCGCTGACCGGCGCCGCCAGGATGCCGTCGAAGGTGCCGATCTCCTTCTCATGGGAGATGGCCCTCGGTATGCCGGTCATGGCGCCCATCATCACGATCATCATCAGCAGGCCTGGCGCGGTGAAGTCAAAGTAGTTCAGGTTGCCGGGGGCTGTCCCCTTAACGTCGGCCTGTAGCGGCGCGATGACCGCTTTCGGGTCCACTGTCTGGTTGGCTTTCAGCGCCAGCATCTGGACGTTCGCCTGGCCCATGTACGAGCTCATGGCGCCGACCACGGCCGAGCCGATGCCGTTCATGGCCATCGAGAGCTGCGGGATGCTGTTATCCGACAGGATCGTGACGTTAGACTGTTTTCCGGCGGTCAGGTTCTTTGCGAACCCTTTAGGAATGATGATCGCGCCATATACCTGGCCTCGCGTGATGAGCGTTTTCGCGTCGTTCAGCGAGCCGACTTCATTCAGGTCCATCATGTCGGTCTTTTTATTCATCTCCTTAATACTGTCCACGAGCTGGTGGCTCATCTGCGAGTGGTCCAGATCCACTAGCGCCACCGGCACGTTCGTATATGTGTTGCTGGTGGGGAAGATAAATCCCGTCATGATGAGCATGAAGAACGGCATCAGGACAAGGAATATCAGCCCGATGCGGTTACGCCCGAACTCAAGCAGGTCCTTCCATGCGATGCGGAAACTGTCCTGCAAGCCTTTGATGAATCCCATGACTTCACCTCACCCTCGCTCTTGGCGCGCCCCAGGGCCCGTGCCGGCGACCGCTCATCTTCGGCTTCTCCGACTGGTCGCGCATCGCCTTGCCCGTGACGGACAGGAACACGTCTTCCAGGGTCGGCTCGTTCGTGTTGATCATCGTGATGTTGCCCCCGTCGTGCCGGATCGAGTCGATGATCCGGTCGAAGCCTTCGCTGCCACGGGCGCTGATCTTGATATCGTACGCGTCTTGCTGGTCGAAGGCCGTAACGCAGTCCAGTGCCTTGAGGTGCTCGGCCATGACAGGGGTCAGGTTCGGTATGCGGGCGCTTATGACGGTCAAGTCCGCATCCTTGACGAGCTTTTTCAGGTTCTGGGGGGTATCCAGCGCAACGATCTTCCCGTGGTCGATGATGGCGACCCGCTCGCTTAGCGCCTCGGCCTCGACCATGGCGTGGGTCGTCAGGATCACCGTCGTGCCGTTCTTATTAATGTCCCGGATAAGCTGCCGGATGGAGAGCGTTGTCTGGGGGTCAAGCCCGAGCGTCGGCTCGTCCATGAAGATGATCTGCGGCTCGGTGAGCATCGCCCGGATGACGTTGATGCGCTGCCTCATGCCCGTGGAGTATGTCTTGATCTGGGCATTCTTCCATTTGGTCATGTTCACCAAGGCGAGCAGCTCGTCGGTCTTCCGGTCGATCTTCTCCCTGGGCATCTGGTACAAATTTCCGAAAAATCGCAGGTTCTCGGCGGCGGTAAGCTGCTCGTACATGATCATCTTTTCCGATACGAGCCCGATGCTCGCCCTCACCTGGTCCGGCTGCTTCAGCAGGTCATAGCCGTTGATCTTCGCGTCGCCGCCAGAGGGCCTGGCGAGCGTGCAGAGCATCCTGATAGTGGTGCTTTTTCCGGCGCCATTCGGGCCCAGGAAACCGAAGATCTCCTGTTTTTTAACGTTGAAAGAAATGTTGTCGACTGCCAGGAAATCGCCGAACTTTTTCGAAAGGTTCTGGACTTCGATCGCGTATTCTTCTGTCATCGTTTTACACCCATTAATCGCCAAAGAGTAGGCTCAACTCCTTTACCAGTTCCCTGCGTTTCTCATCGATCGCGTCGAGGGCTTTTTTTCCTTCATCTGTGATCGTATAGACTTTTTTACGGTCTATTTCCTCCATTGTGACGTATCCTTTTGTTTCCAGGTAGTCGAGGACCGGGTATATAGAGCCCGGGCTCGGCACCCAATTGCCATTCGTGATGGTCTCGACGGCATGGATGATATCGTAGCCATGGATGGGTTTTTTACTGATGATCTTCAGCACGATCATTTTCAGGGATCCTTTACGCAATTCTTTACCCATTGCATCGTCTATCATGTATCTGTTTCCGATATATCGTTATTCGATATATTGGCTCCAGATATATCGATTACCGATATAGTATATATATTTTTGGCCCTTATCAGGATTTTAATATTGGTTGGAGGGCAATAACCTTGGCGGAAAATAAATTATAAAAAAATGATATACAAAGACTAAAATACCGGCTGGTTAATATAAATCAATTAAGCCATGGTGATATCTTGCATGAAACGGCCCCTAGATCAAAAGACAATAATATCTCAAATAAGATACTGGACAGCGTTCCAGCAGCATTAGTATTCGTGGACCGGGAGTTGAAAGTCAATTCCTATAACCGTGCATGGTCCGAACTCTGTGAGCAGTGCCTGGGTAAAAAATCAGCGGCCGATATAAACATCATATCGCTTTTCTCCGACGAGACGCCGGCACGCATGCTGACGGAAGCTCTTCACGGCAAGACCGTCACGCAAAACGGCTTCCGCTTCGATTTAAAAACCGCATGCGACCGGTACTTCGACCTCACGGCCGCCCCGGCCGCCAGCGGAGCCCTGCTCATGGCCGTCGATTCCACCGAGCGCTGTCAGAGTATAAAACGCCTGGAGGCGGCAAAATCGGAAGCGGAATTTTACGTCGACCTCATGAGCCATGACATCCGTAACTTCAACCAGGTCACGATGGGCTACATTGAGCTGCTCCAGCTCGCCGAGAAGCTCACGGCCAGCGAGCTCGCGTACCTGGAAAAGGCGCAGAAGGGCGTGACGGGGAGTAACCGGCTCATCGATAACATCAAGAAAATACGCATGATACGGCAGTTCGCGGGGAAGAGCCCGGTGCCGATGGACCTGAACGCCATCCTAAAACAAGACGCGGGCGACGTGCAAAAGGTATCGCCCTCGGCAAAGGTCAGCCTTGAATTCAGCCCGGGCGTGAAGCGTTTAGTCATGGTGGACGACTACGTGCACGAGATCTTCCGCCATATACTTGAGAACGCCGTGAAATATGATCCGCACCCGGAAAAGCTCATCGATATCGCCATCGTACCCGCCAGGATAGGCGATATGGACTACTGGTCCGTGCGCATCGCCGACCACGGCACCGGCATACCCGAGGATAAAAAGAAGTCCGTCTTCGAGCGCATGACCGCGACCACAAAAGGGGCGGGCGTGGGCCTCTCCATCGTCCGGGTGATCGTCGATAAGTATGGGGGCTTCATCCACGCGGAAGACCGCGTACGGGGCGACCCGTCGCAGGGCGCCGTGTTCGTGGTGGACCTGCCTAAAACATGACCTGGCCGTTATTTAATAGTTTACCTACGCCTGGCTCGATGTAATACTTCTTGAACCGCCCGTCCTGCTCGACCGTGACCAGCCTGTCGTTGAGGAACCGCTCCATGTGCCAGTGAATGCTGCTCTTGTCCAGCCCGAACCGCTCAGCGAGCCGCTGGTTCGTCAATCCAGGCTCCTCGAGAATGGCGCAGAGCAGGTTCCGGCTGGTCTCGTTCTTGATGTAGGCCAGCACCATCTTTTCCTGCTCGGTATTCGCCTTAGACGTGTTAAACAGGCGGGTATATTTGCCCATGCGCTTCAGGATGATCTTGCCCTGGGACTCGAGCATCTGCACGTGGTACTTGACCGTGCCGTTCTTCATGTTCTGCCGGCTCGAGATCTCCGACGGCGTGCAGCCCGGATTGCTTTTGACATAATTGAATATGCTGAGCCGGTTACTGTTGTCCAGGACATTCTGGATCTTGCCAATGATGAGCGGGGCAGCGTTCATCAGGCCGAAAGCGATGAGTATGCCGTCCAGGGCGCCGGCCACCTGCACCCACAGCGGGAGCTGCCAGAAGGATACGATCGGGGCGTTTACGGCAACAACGCCCGATGGGATGCCGCTGCCGGGCGTCACAACGTATGAGCCGCTGCCGCTCGTCGCCTGCAGCAGCAGGGGCGAAATGAGCAGGAGGGCTGATAATACTATGACCGCTCCCGTTAGAAATTTCATGCTTAGCCGCATATCTACCAGGTCTTTAAGTAATACTCGTCCTTGCCAGTTACGCCGGTATCCGTCACCTTGAACGACCAGGGGCCATTCGCAACGCCGGACGGGTTATTGATCACCATGTTTATGGTATTGTCCACGGTGCCGTCCGAATTATCGTAATACGGGCCGAGCGTCTTACCATCGGGCGTATAGACGACGATGCGCATCCGGTCATCTGTATTATTCCATTTCAGCTCGAAGCTCAGCGAGGCCGGCGACCCGGATACGTAGACCTGGTGCCAGTTGGTCTGGCCAGGCGCTATCTCGTTGTCATACAAGCCGCTAGATACATCAGTCTGGACGATGGTATCGTTCAGGAGCTGTATTTCGCCCTTAAAACTCATTTCGGTGTTATTTAACCTGTACGTCGCGTCGGCCATAAAGCTGACCCGGCCCGAGTCATGCATCTCATGCTTGAAGAACATCACCGGGAGCATTCTCGGCATGTCCTCTCCGGCCGGTATGACCATCATTTTACCCTCGATAAACTCGGGGCCGCCATACCCGTGCCTTAGCACGGTGAACGGGGCCGGAGGCATTGGTCCTAAAGTCTGCCATCCGTGGAC
Organism: Methanocella sp.; assembly: GCF_035506375.1. NCBI lineage: Archaea > Methanobacteriati > Methanobacteriota > Methanomicrobia > Methanocellales > Methanocellaceae > Methanocella > Methanocella sp. Next base: position 27,172 of record NZ_DATJPM010000069.1, on the reverse strand, counting down.
TTCGACGGCATTACCTTCACCCCTTAGATCAAGGAAGACACGCGTGTACTTCTGATCATCGTGCAGGGAATCTGGCGCATACCCAAAACTAACCTTATTATTATCCGTGGCATTGTCCGTGGCGCTTACCGAGCCGATGGTGAAAGAAACGGCCATTACCAGGAGTATGGCCACCACAATGCTCTGCTTAAGCAGCTTAAGCATTTGTATCACTTCAATAAGCTTTTATCGAACTATAAATACGTTCTGGCTATATCATCGAACTAACCGGGTATATTCAATATACTAATCGCCTGTTAAAGCTTTAATACTTTTTAAATATCGGCATGTTGCCTTTATACCTTATGGCTTTATCGTCCAACTGTAGCCCGATAGTTTGACGATTAAGCGAGAAAAGATTTATATGCCCCTACCCTTTAGCTTGCTTTGAGGCAAGTCACCAATGGAGGTAGCCTCGCATGATCAAGACAACTAACTTAACTAAGGTCTATGACGGCGTAAAGGCCGTGGACTCGCTGAACCTCGCCGTTGATAAGGGCGACGTGTTCGGGTTCCTGGGGCCCAACGGGTCCGGTAAGACCACGACAATGGGCATGATGATCGGCGAGATCGAGCCGACGTCGGGGCAATGCTTCATCAAAGACATCGACGTGCTCCGGCACCCGCTCGACGTCAAGCGGATCATCGGTTACATGCCCGACGGGCTCGGCTTCTATGAGAACCTGAACGCCCGCCAGAACCTGAAGTTTTTCTCCGAGTTCTACGACCTGCCCGCCGCTAAGGCGGATCAGCGGATCACGGAGCTGCTCAAGTACGTGGGCCTTGAGGGCGTCGAAAAGAAGACGGAGGGCTACTCGCGGGGCATGAAGCAGAGGCTCGGCCTCGCCCAGGCACTACTCAACGACCCCGAAGTTATATTTATGGATGAGCCGACAAACGGCCTGGACCCCCAGGGAGTCATGCAGGTACGGAACATCATTAAGGACCTGTCCAACAATGGCAAGACGATCTTTTTCTCGAGCCACATCCTCGAAGAGGTCCGCCAGGTCTCGAAGACGGTCGGCATCATCTCCCGGGGGAAGCTCATCGCGCACGGCACCCTCGACGAAGTGCGCCACAAGCTCCAGAAGGACCAGTCCATGACCATCGTCGTAAAAGCCTCCGGGCCGCTCCCGAAGTTCACGGACCCGCGCATCATCGACGTCTCCTACTACGATGGCTCGGCCACGATCCATACGAAGGACGACATCCGGGACGACATATCAGCCGAGATCGAGAGGAATCACCTGCACGTCCGGGAGCTAAGGATCGAGGAAAGGTCCCTGGAGGACGTCTTCCTGGAGACCATCTATGGAGGCGCTTAAAATGCGATCGGAATTCATCATCGCTGTAAAGGAATTCAAGGATTATCTATCCAGCCGGGCCTTCCTGGCGATCTTCGGCCTGCTCGTGCTCATCATGATCGCCTCGATCGTAACGGGCACTGGAACATATAATGAACGATTGTCGACCTATAACTCCGAGCTTACGAGGGCGGCATCGGCGGCTTCGAACGGCAGCACGTTCCAGCCGGAGATGCCGTCGATGATGCTGGTATTCGAGAGCTTCTGCTCTATATTCGTCCTCGTGGGCTGGGCGCTGCCGATCGTCATCGGGTTCAGCCTGATATCGAAAGAAAAAGAGTCCGGATCGCTAAAGCTGCTGCTGGCCCGTCCCACGTTCAGGGACTCGATCATCAACGGAAAGATCCTCGGGTCCACGGCCATCCTGGTATTATCGCTGGCCGCGGCGTTCCTCGTTGGGTTGGCCATACTGCTCTTCGAAGGTATCATACCTTCCGGCGACGACCTACTTCGGCTCATCACTTTCTTCATACTGGTCGTGCTCTTCAGCGTGGCATTCCTTGCCATAGCCATCGCGGCCTCATCCCTCGCGAAGAATTCGACGATGGCGATCCTGATCGCCCTCGTGATCGCGCTGTTCAGCATAATGGTGCCATACTTCTCGGATTCCATCTGCCAGGTCGCCCTGGGCACGGCCCCGACGGCGATGATCCCTGCCACCGGGAGCTCGAGCAGCACCGGCGGAAGTACAGGGGGCATATCGGGCCCCGGCGGCAACATCGTGGTCAACTATGGCGGTGGCCGGAATAACACGGTCCAGATGCAGATTAATCCGGAATATACGAGCTATATGAATACGCGTAACTCGATCACGGAGGCCCTCGACCTCATATCGCCTACCAGCGACCTGACAGGCATCTCCAACGTGGTGGTTAGCGGCGAACAGAACCCCGTCTCAAGCAGCGGTATGGCCGGCGCCTTTAACTTCCGGCAGAGGGGCATGAGTGCCCCGACGCTGGGAGGCACGCTGCCGTCAATACTACCCCAGGTGTTGTCACTCATCGTGATCGCCATCGCCGGGTTCGCCATATCGTACGCGAAGTTCATCAGGATGGACGTAAGGTAAAGGCACAGCGGGATGTGTGAAAGATGAAAGCAAGGCATCTACTATTGCCGGTGCTGATCATTTGCCTGTTAGCGGGGTCGATCGCCGCCCCCGCACTGGCATATGACACGCCGCTAGTTACGGATACGATCTGGGACGGATGGTCGAAGACGCTGGGGACGTATTCCTGTAAGGTGACGACCCATATCGCGGAAGGCGCGAACTACGTAAACCTATCGATCAGCAGTCCCTACTACCCGCAGGCAAATGCGATAATCCCGGTAGGACAGTCGTATTATTACTATAACGCAATCCAGGTCTACGTATACGCCATCAGTTCGAATTCATCGAACGCGGCCGAACGAACGGCAGAGATCACCATCTCGCAGCCCTCGACTTCCTCGTCCAGCTCGTCGACCACGAACACGGGGACCGCGTTGACGTGCGTCACCCCGGGCGAAACGACGCTGGGCGGCGACTCGGTGACCTTCCCGCTCACGATACAGAATAATAATGGCGCCGACAAGACCTATACGCTGACGGCGAACGGCGGCAGTCCCGGCTGGTCGACGACGTTCCAGTACCAGGGCCGGAACATCTATCAGATCTACGTGCCCTCGGCCGGGCAGCAAACGGTGAACGTGGTGGTCGACACGTCCTATGATTCGCCCATCGGTGCGCAGGGGATCACAATCAGCACCGGGGACGCCAGCCTGACCCTGAGCGTGGACGTCACGAGCGTCAACCAGTCGGCCGACGTCTCCGCCAAGGTCAGCTCGCAGATCGCCTACATCGGCGATAAGGCCTACTATGACCTGCTGATCGATAACGTGCAGTCGCAGCAGAACAACTATAAGCTGTCCGTGACGGGCCTGCCGGATAACTGGTACTACATGTATCTGGATTCGCGCTCCAGCACGGAGGAGCTGTCCGAGACCGTCGTGCCGGCCTCCACCACACAGGATATCGTCCTTGCGATCGTGCCCCCGAACACGGTCAGCGCCGGCGACTATAACTTCACCGCCGTGGTCACGACACCGAGCGGCCAGGACATTGCGGAGAACCTGACGCTTAAACTGAAGGCAGGCACCGGCATGTCGGTCAACTACGACAAGCTGGCTTATACCGCCAGCCCCGGCCAGACGTTCAAGATCAACATATATGTGACTAACACGGGCACGGGCTCGGCTTTGACGAACGTCTACCCCCAGGTGACGGCGCCGTCGGGTTGGGTCGTCAGCTCGTCCCCGAATTCGACGAACACCATCAAGTCGGGCGGGACCCAGACCTTCGTCATTAGCGTACAGCCGCCGGGCAACATCGTGGCCAGCGACTATGACGTGTCCGTCAAGATGGTCAGCGATCAGGCGTCGGCGTCGGACGACTTCCGGATCACCATCGCCACGAGCTCATATATCCCGTACATCGCGGGCGGCATAATCGTTGTCGTGCTGGCGGGGATCGTGCTGCTGTACAGAAAATATGGGCGCCGGTGACCGCCCACTTTTTTATTTAGTATTTCAGCTTTTGTGTTTCTTTCTATTGAAGTATCATTGACTGTTCAAATCTACTTCGACCCACAATTTATGGGGGGATATAGTTAACAGGCCAAAAATTGCAGTGGCTTCTACTATTTTGTAAATAAGTCTATGCCGATATGCTGCTAAAACCATCGGGTATGATTAAAAATAAGAAATGTTTAAGTTACTTGGCTGGTATCACTATGGCTGCCGCTGCCAATGTTTTCATGGCATCTTCCATGGTGATTCCCATTTTAAACTTCGCATCTGTGAATAGTCTCCATTTAACCATTAGTGGTTCCCTTTCGAGCTGAATATAGGCATCCATGCTGGGCGCATCGTACTGGTAAATAATTAAGTGCTCGGGGTGGAGAATCCAGGCCCCGACGAATTTAATCCCATGCTTTTTGCACAGTTCTTGCCCTTTCATCCCGAGTTCACCAAATATTTTTCCAGAAATCTCATTACGAGCGGGGCAATCCGCCGCCGTATGTCTTTCGAATACAAATACTGTCACCATTGATCTTTCCTCCCTTTCAACGCCTTCTAGTTCAATCATTTTATCTTGTACTGGCTATTGCTGGTTTATCGACGCTGTTTTCTCTAGTGGGGTGTCACCGACCAGAGCGGCGGCCTCCGTTTCACTGTTTTACTCCGGGCCTCAACAGTGTAGCCGGACGGCCCTATTCAAAGAATAGAAAATTTAACGGCCACGGACATGTAATTATATGTGACTATAGATATAAATAAGTTATTAATCGCTTATTAGCAAAGTCCTTTTGACTAATAACAAAATCTGAACGGTCGGAGCCTCAATTTTTCAGTTGCTTCTGCTTTTATGAAAATATGCTATAGACATGATATAATTAATATGAAAAAAAATAATATTTATTTACAAAAATATGACCTTCCTATTTTGACCAATAATTCCCAGACTTAATAGAACCCATTTTCCCATCGAAGGGCAGAGATAGAGGTATTAGCCAGAGGCTTTTCTTTTCCATCTCAAGAGTTTCAATGGGCCTGTTAGGGAAGGAATGATCCTTCTCGTAATAAGCTTATCATTGACCACATCCATATAAATGACAAACATTAGTAATATATACATGAGAGAGAAAGCATAAATTAAAAATGACATCAAAGGTATGATTTCAGAAATTATGTAAACTATCGATATTACTATTAATGCGATTATGAGCTTATCCATTCTATTCCATGATCTAAAAGGATTTACATTGAAATAAGCGAGCTTATCATAGATCAATTCAAAGGTTACGAAAATGCCAAAAACAAAAATCACTATGAACATGTAAAAGCCTGACGAGAATACAGGCAAGTGGAACGGCGTTACCCATAGGTTAACAACGGTAAGGGATTGGATCGCATCATAGCTGTTAAGATCGGTAATAAACGAATAAGTATTCATATTTGGTATAAACGCTTCTTCAAATACGCATATTGAAAACCATAGCAAAAAGAAGTCTAGTAGCTCAGTCAATACAATAGCGGCTGTTTTTTCTGAAAACTTCTTTTCGATCAGCCTATGACTTTTTATCAAATATAACAAAACGAGGACTATTGTCGTTAGAAGTATGCCTCCAAAATTGATAAAAAACGTTGAAAGGCTAATGCTGGATGGGGCAAGGTTGTATTGGGTATAACCGGATAAGAACCATGTAAAATCAATATTAAAGAAAGATGATAAGCTTGCCGGAGCACCATCATATGTTATTGTTATAGATTTTACACTATACCCTGATAAAATATCGAAGATCGCATGGCCCGCCTCATGGGTTAAAACGGCTATAATAGAAATTAAATTCTGTAAAAGAATTAGAGGAATGCCGATGATAAAGAAGGATGAGACAAATTTAAATCCAGTAATAAGCCACTTCTTTAGCGAGGTAAACATTCGAGGGTCATTGTAAAAATGGTTTAATAAAATAAATAATTAATGTGGAAAGCATTAATATTCTAGCCTTTACTTCCTATTCAACGCATCGAATACAATGAACCAGCAAACCCCAGGACAAGATCAGCTCAGACGACTTAATTTCATAAAACTAGAAGTAGCCCTCATTTTCGAGGCTATGACTATATCCCCCCCATTATATGCGAGGGGATATAGTTAGCAGACCTTATTATGCACTTCTCTTTTGAAATTACAATATTATAACAATAGTTTTTGGTCTTTTTAGTAACCAGTCTAATTTTCCTTAAAAATTGTAAATAACTAAAAAAACCGATTTCATCGATATCTGGAATATAGAATAGGATACATAGAGATCGTCAAATTCGTATATCTTACTGGTAACCATCTAGTTTATTTTGCTGTATTGAATAAGTCAAGTTTTGTTAATTAGTAATCGATTACTAAGCTAATTAATTTTTAAAAAAAATTGCTGTGTTGAATTACTCCCGTATTTTAAGCTTTTTAAGAGCACTGAGGATACTAGTTTTCACCACAAAGGCACGAAGAGCACGGAGGCTCACAAAGTCTTTTTTTAGATTAAGTTACAAAGAATCACAAAGCCGGTTCATTGGCTGTCAGGGCACGAAGGATACAAAGACACAGTGGAATGAACAAGGGCACTTTTTACCATCGTGCCTTCATATCCCGTATCTTATAAGTTCAAAAAGCGGCTTTGTGTTCTTTGTCTGTTAATTATAAAAAAGTCTTTGTGGGCCTCCGTGCTCTTCGTGCCTTTGTGGTGAAAAATAGTGCCTCCGTACACTCTGAGACTTAAAAGGGCATATTCAACAAAGCATAAAAATTGAAAAAGATAATCGGAAACTATCGATAAATTTGGCTATTACGCAAACGATAAAAATAAAACTACTTGCTAAACAATGACTATCAATATTCAACGCAGCAATAAGATTATAATGTTTATTATTTTTCTATGATGGTCTCATCGATCTTCATGCCGAAGTGCCGCCCGGCGCTCTCCACGCGCACGAGCACCTTATCTCCTGGCTTCAGCTTCGTAACGGGGATCGAGGCTCCGCCCGCGCCTACCAGCTTGATGGTCTCGGCGTTCTGGAGTATGGCCGTGACGGGCCGGCCGTCGATCTCGGCCTCGACGTATAACAGCGGCCTGCGCTCGATCTTGACCCGGCCAATGGTCGCCTTCCGCGCGTCGCCGTCCTTATCGACGATGAGCGCCGGGTCGCCGCTCCTGAGCTCGGACAAATATCGGGTCTTGTCATCGACAAGCACGTATTCATGCACGGCGCCGGCGTTCACCCGGAAAGGCCGGCTGGCCACGTAGGGGCTATCCTCAGCTTCCGATTGTACTAAAAATAAGCCGCCAGACTGGTTGCCGATGAGCATGCCTTCGCCCGGCCGCATGAGCGAGCACGTATCGATGCAGACGCGGTCTCCCATTCCAGCCTCTTTTACGGCCTTGACTTCGGCTGTAACGATGGGGATCTTCTCCCGCTTTGAGGCCATCATCTTCGCAATACTTTTTATCTTCGCCGGCTCGGCATGGATGAGTATGCCGTCGGCGCCCTTTTCCAGCGTCTGCAGCGCGACCATCGCCTCCTCCGCGCTTTCCGCCCGTGCGATGATCTTCACGCTCGAGCCCTGCAGCTCCGCTATCAAATTTTCCAGGGGTATGACCTTCCAGTCCTTTCCCTCGATGACGAGATAATCGCATACTTTACCGAGAAGTGCCGCAAGCCTTTCATACTCCTTTCCCTGAAGGCTTACGAATGCAGCAACGGGTTTTCCCTTTTCCTTTAGCTCCTTTGCCTTTGCCAGGTCCGACGAGTCCGTTAGCTTTTTAGGCAACGGAGTGGTACCGTCGCCCTCCGAGCCGATGCCCACGGTCAGGATATCCGCCCCCGGGCCAAATCCGGCTACCTTGATCTTGCCCAGCTCCTTGATCCGGTCGGAAAACTCGGCGTTCGCCAGTATGGCATCCGCTCCGGATTCCAGCGCGGCAGTCATTTCCTCCTTTGCCTTACTCCAGGGATCCTGGAAAACATCGACCCAGACGAGCTTACTCATCGCATCTCCTTAAAGGCGTCCTCCGCGGTCCAGCCTTCGTGGACGACGCGGGAGATAGCCCTTGTTATACTGGTTGGGGATTCGTGCTGAAATACGTTTCTGCCGATCGCGGCCCCTTTTGCGCCTGCGCCTATGGCCTCCTCGATCATCTGCAGCAATTCGATATCCGAGCCCATCTTCGGGCCGCCGGCGATGATAATTGGCACCGGGCAGCCCTTCACGACGTCCTTGAACGTGTCCGGGTTACCGGTGTAGTTGGTCTTGATAACGTCGGCGCCCAGCTCGGCTCCCGCGCGGGCCGCGTGGGCGACCACGACGGGGTCGTGCGGGTTCTTAATCGCCGCTCCCCGCGGGTACATCATGGCGATCAGCGGGATCCCCCAGAAGGCACAGCGCTCGGAGGTCTTGCCGAGAATTTTAAGCTGGTCGCTCTCCGTGTCGCTGCCGACGTTGATGTGGACGCTCACCGCGTCGGCGCCCATCTTCATGCACTCCTCGACCGTGCAGACCTGCACCTTATTGTTGGGGTCGGGCGCCAGGGACGTGGAGGCGCTCATGTGCACGATGAGGCCGATGTCGCGGCCATAGCCCCGGTGGCCGTGGGGCACCATGCCCTTCTGCATCAGGACGGCGTTCGCTCCGCCTTCCGCCACTTTCTCCACAGTATCCGCCAGGTCGGTAATTCCTTTTACCGGACCAATGGAAATGCCATGGTCCACAGGGATGATGAGGCTATTCCCGCTTTTTCTATCCTTTATCCGCTCGAAGCGGATGCGCTTACCAATTGTCATCATATAACGACACCGTGCTACTATGTGCCATAGTAGCACACTAAATATTATAAAGGTATCGCTCCCGATATGCATCATATTCTGCATAATACGCTTGATTTTACGGGATAACGGCTCGCCTATCCGCTTCGGCATTATTTTGTGTTATGATTAAATCGGGACACGACTTTCCCTGTTTTGTGACAGGATATGGGGATACTGGACGATTTCATCAATACCATCAAGGATCAGAAAAAACGATATTCGGCCGAGCAGCAGCAGGCCGATTTGGAAAAGGCCAGAAGAGAGAACGAGGCGAAAATTAAGGAGGCCAGGGAGCGAGAGGCCGGGGGGAAAGGCAAGCCGTCGGATTATGGTATGGTGGGCGACGTCATCGACCGGATGAAGGAGCAGCGCAAGCAGTTCGAAGAGGCCTCGAAAGGCGGTAAGCCGGTGCCAAAATATGCGGAGGCCCCGACGAAGACCATACAGGAACAAAAGCCGGACGTCGTCAAAGCTTATGGCCGTATATTCACGCACCTGTCCGGGCAGCAGCCCCACGTCTGGTTCGACGAAGCCGCAAAAGCCGTGTATATCGATAATGTAGACGAATATAGCAAGGAAGGGGGCAAGGTCGAGCAGAGGGACATCACGGCCGCAATGGACCCGTACATGTACGACATTTACACGAGCAAGGGCGGCCCCGTCGGCCAGGCGCGGTACTATAAAGCCGGCAGCATGGTGGTCAGCCTGGTGCCGGACCCGTTCAGGAACTACCGGTAAAAAGCAGTATTCAGGGGCCGAAAAAGCAAAACCTGTGAAAAAAATCCCTCATTATATGATTTTTTAAAACATGTACAGCTAAATTATATAATATATTCGATAATAATATCTTATCATGTCCAAAGATACGGCCGCATTCTTCGAAAACCCTACCAGGGCAAGCTTAAACTATCTCGTTCTCATGCTACTCAAGAGTTCTCCCAAGCACGGTTACATGCTCATGCAGGACATCGAGCGCCATACGGAAGGCGGCTGGAAACCATCCCACTCGGCCATCTATAAGCTCCTGAACAACCTGGAGGAGGCTGGCTATATCACGTCCTGGGAGGAGAAGGACGGGGAAAGGGGGCGGAGGGTCTACAAGATCACCGAGAACGGCGAAAAGCTGATCGACGAAAGTGAAAAAGAGTTCGAGTTCTATATGAACGCCTTCATATCGTCGCTCCTCGAGGCAAAAGAGGACATCAAGCAGGACCATATCACGACACTGCTCACGGAAAAGGGCAAGGAGATAACAAAGTGCTTCGAGCCTCACCGGCGATACCGGGTCCTGGCCAGGCTAAAAGCCTTCGTGGACAGCGAAGCGATTCGCATCGATAACGAGCTTAAAGACTTAAAAGAATACGCTAATTGATGAAAAACCTTAATTAAAGATCTTAACGTTCGTCGGGGGGTAACAGGGTGGAACAGGTAAATACAACAGTCAGTGTATATGCCCGCATCGAAAGCCTGTTATCCCGATGCCTGTACCTGTTATTCCAGCTAAAGGACGAGTTCGTCTATGGCGGCTACCTGACCTCGCTGGGCTGCCCGGCCTTCGTCCTGTCCGTGTCCCTGCTGCTGAATTCGGCTATCGGCTGGCAGGTGCTTTTTATCGCATACCTGATCCCGCTGATCGTCTATAGCTATAACTATTATGAAGAGCTGGAAAAGGACATGGCTACGAATCCCGAAAGGGCAGAGCATTTACGTAAAAAGGTACGGCTCTACCCGGCGCTTTTCGGGCTCTACATGTCTCTGCTGATAATGCTGCTGCTCCTTTACGGGAACTATGTCCTCACCGTCTTCGTCCTGATCCTTCTGTCCTGCGGTATACTGTATACCATCGTCTTTAAGGACCTCACGAGGCAGGTCCCGGGATTTAAAGGCATCTACATCGCGGCCGTCTGGGCGCTGGCGGGGACGTTCATCTTCAACTTTCACTATTCCATCTCGTGGGACGTTTTCTCGGTCCTGATGTTCTTATTTATCTTCTTAAGGGGGATCATCAACGTGACTTTTTTCGACATCAAGGACATCGAGAGCGATGGTGCCCGGGGGCTGAAGACGCTGCCCGTGCTCCTGGGCCGGGAGAAAACTTATAAATTTTTAAATGCGCTGAACATATTTTCTTTCATACCTCTAGTCGCCGGCGTTTATCTGGGCATCATACCGGTATTCGGACTTTCGCTGCTCGGCTTTTACTTTTATGATCTCTACTACCTGAGAAAAGCAAAATTCGCGGACGGCCAAAGCCTTCGGAAGATATCGTATACGCTTGCTGATGCCGAATTCATCCTCTGGCCCCTCGTGCTCCTCCTGGGCAGGACGCTCATCCACGGATAATAACCTCATGATAGTCACCCCCTGACTTGTGAAAAAAATCCTGTGCAATATGTTTTTCCAAAACATGTGCTGCTAAAATATAAATCAGCGGAATATATATTCAGGATTATGTCTGTGGCCGTACCCACGTTCTTCGAGAACTCCAGCAGAGCCAGCCTGAACTACTTCGTGCTGATGCTTCTCCGCACAACGCCCAAGCACGGGTACATGCTCATGCAGGACATCGAGCGCCACACTCAAGGCCACTGGAAACCATCCCACTCGGCCATCTACAAGCTCCTGAACAGCCTTGAGGCGGACGGATTCATCAGGTCCTGGGAGGAGAAGGACGGGGAAAGGGCACGACGGGTATATCAAATATCGGAGGAAGGAGTAGCGCTCTTAGAGGAGAGCGAGAGGGATTTCGAGTCGTTCATAAACGCCTTCATTTCCTCCCTGCTGGAAGCGGAACGCGTAAACCCCGACCATCTCACCATTCTGCTGACCAAGAAGGGGAAGGTGCTTATGAACAATCTCGAACCCGGCCAGAGGCTGATGGCATTAACGAAACTGAAGGCTTTTATGGACACGGAGTATGCGCGGGTCTGCCGCGAGTACGAAGAGTGCTCAAAGAATGTTTTGCAGTCCCGGGCGCCGGGCCCGAAGTCGGAGACATGACCACTTTTTATATTATTTAATGTTGAGTTAGCCCACTGCTCTAAAATTCAAAATGAGTGCTATGTGTTAAAAATCGAAAAATAGAACACAACAATTATTTTTAAATATAAGCCTCATCCAATCTATATTTTGATGAAACTCGGCTTACTGGGCCCCGAAGGCACGTTCTCGGAAATGGCGGCGAAAAAATGGTCTCCAGGAGCGAAGCTTATCTTCATGGATGACATGGAGTGTGTTGCCCGTGCCGTGGACGACGGCTCCTGCGCCGAGAGCATCGTGCCCATCGAGAACTCGGTCGAGGGCACGGTCGGCGTGGTCATGGACGCACAGCTTGAGATAAGCTCGCCCATCGTCGGCGAGGAAATATTGCCCATCCGACAACGGTCCCGCCAGGACCGGGAAGGCATTACGCCTTCTCGGATCCCATGGGAGTATACGATTAATTCTTCAGGATCTTCGCCTTCGCCACCAGCTTATCGGCTTTTTTCTCCAATTCAGCTTCCATGTTCTTCCGCTTTGCCACAGTCCGCTGATGACCCTCGTTAATTTCGGCAATCCGAGCATCTATGGCAGCCTTCGTCTCGCCGCGAGCCTTTGCCGATCTCTCCTCCAGAGCCTGCACTTTGGCGTTGTGTTCCTTTTCCATTTGTTCGAAACGCTTATTCGCCTGCTCTACTTTTTTCTGTCGCTTTTCTTTCAGGTTATCAATTTTTGCCTGAAGCTTCGCTTTCATTTCGCCTGGAGCCTTGCTCGCTTCCATTTCCAGCTGTTTAATCTCCTTATCCATCGCTGCTATGTCGCGGTTTATCTGCTCGGTTTCCACATCCTTCTTCGCTGAGCGGAACACCTTGCCACCGATCTTTTCCATCTGGACGTCCAGGGGAGTTATCCACTCCTCGCTGATATCAGCAACCACGGCGTATGCGCCCGGTTTAAGATCCTTAGAGACGTCATCCACGAATTCTCCATCGACTCCGGATACGTACAAGTCAGCGGTTAAACCCACTAACGAACCCGATGCTGCACCGACGATTACGCCGTATGGGCCTCCGAGAAGCCCGATAAGGCTGCCGATCGACGTGCCTCCAAGAGTGCCAATGGGAAACTCCGGGTTGGTTTTCAATACAACCGTCTTCCCTTCATCGTTCTTCTTGATTACCGACACCGCATGAACGGTAATGCTCCCTTCACTGTCGAGTTGCGAAAGAGCATTGACTCCCTCATACGCTTTTTGTTCGCTTTCAAAGGCGACAACTAACATTTTCTCCATTATTTACGATCTCCTACAATTTTCAGCGCAGGCACCCGATCTCATGAAACGCAACGTGAATACGATCCGCCTGACAGGAAGCCGATCAGGATCAACTGTCCTATAACGAGAAACCACATGGGTCTCAAGGGACGGATTTCCTGGCAGCATGTTCTTTGTCGTATTCATTCACTCTCTCATGCGTCCTCGCGCAAATGGTTCTTGGGCGGGCATTGGCATATAGAGGACGTTTACACATGTTATTTTTTGTACACAACCTCATCATGTTCGTATTTCTGTAATATTCCATCAACAATGCCGATAACCGGCACTATTTAGGAAAAATATTTATATGAATCTCCGCGAATTCCTCACTTATATATAAGCGCATGAGGGGTTCGCCATTGCCGGGAAGAAAAAGAAGACTGCCTTGAGAACGATTCGCCTTTCAGAGGAGATAGATAATCTGCTTGAACGAGATGCACAAGAGCAGAATATCAGCACCAATGCTTTAGTTAGCCAGATAATGACCCGGTACGTGGAATGGGATAGAGCTGTTGAAAAACTCAATTTCGTCTCTTTTTCAAACGCTTTTTTCGTCGCGCTGATCAATGAAGTAAGTGATGATAGACTCAAGGAGATAGCGTCGCAAGAAGCCATTCGGCAGGTAAAGAATCATGCAATGCTGGATTTTGGAAAGGCGGACTTTGATATGATCCTCAAAACAATTCTCTTAATAGGCAAGTATGGCATAGCCACCTATATATCCGTTGATAGTTGGGGTGAAGGCAGCTACGTCATCACATTGCATCACATATGGGGACAAAAAGGAGTTGTCTTCCTTAGAAGTTTTTTTGATACTTTTATAAGAAATGAGTTGAGGGTGCAGCCTACGATCGATGTCGCTGATAATGTCATGGCGATAAGTTTTCATAAGCCTTTGAGAGGACAGTCTTAAGCTGCTCTTGGGGTCTCAAATGCTCCTATTCCGGTCTCTCCTCCTTTGTTCAAACGAATAAAAAATCAGCCTCTTACCATCCCCCTTTTCATCCTTTTTACTGGCATATACGTTAAATATTAGTTGAGTCTATTTTCCCGTTGATGAAACTAGGTCTCCTCGGCCCGGAAGGCACGTTCTCGGAAATGGCCGCGAAAAAATGGTCCCCGAAAGCGGAGCTGATTTTCATGGACGATATGGAGTGCGTGGCCAGGGCCGTGGACGATGGCCCATGCGACGAGAGCATCGTGCCCATCGAGAACTCGCTGGAGGGCCCGGTCGGCGTGGTCATGGACGCGCTTCTGGAGATCAGCTCTCCCATCGTAGGCGAGGAGATCGTTCATGTAAAGCAGTGCCTCATGTCCCGGGGCAGCCTCAAGGATATCAAGGTCATCGTCTCGCATCCCCAGGGGCTCGGCCAGTGCCGGCACTATATCCATGAGCACTTCCCGAATGCGGAGGTGCGGACCACGGGCAGCACGTCGCACGCGGCCCGCCTGGCGCAGGAGTTCCCGGAAATGGCGGCCATCGGATGCTCGGAATCGGCCCACAGGTACGGGCTACGGGTGCTCAGGGAAGGCATACAGGACTACGCCGCGAACTATACCCGTTTCATCGTGCTCGGTAAACACGAGCCGCCCCCGACGGGCCACGATAAGACATCGCTGGCTGTATACCTGGACCGCGATAGGCCTGGAGCGCTTTATGAGTTTTTAGGCGAGTTCGCCCGCCGTTCCATCAATATGACCCGTATCGAGTCCCGCCCCTCGAAAAAGCTATTAGGCGACTACTGGTTCTTCATAGATGTGGAAGGCCATCAAAAAGACCCCGAATTAAGGGAAGCTATATCTGCCCTAAAGGATAAGAGTACGACACTTAAAGTGCTGGGGTCGTATCCGCGGGCAGATAAGGCATGATCGGCGAGATCGTCGTTTTTATTATCACGTATTTCCTCATCATGGCGAGGCCATGGAAGCTCAACGAGGCGACCGGCGCGTTGATCGGCGCCCTCCTCATGATGCTGTTCCTTCAGCCCCACCATATCCTGGAGGCGCTGGGCTTCTCGACGGCCTATGCCACGCCCCTGGTCAATACCTGGAACGTCGTCCTCATCCTCATCGAGCTCATGGTTATCAGCACGTTCCTGGACGATTACGGGTTCTTCGAGTACTGCGCCGTCAAGGCGATGCACCTGGCCGGCGGCGACACGATAAAGCTATTCACCTATACTTACGCCGTAACCTGCCTGATAACGGCCTTCACGTCCAACGACATCGCCATACTCACGCTGACACCCATCATCCTCAAGTTCTGCCGCCGCGCGGGGCTCAACGCAAAGCCCTTCATGTACTCGTTCTTCTTCGCGGCGAATATCGCCTCGATGTTCCTCTACATAGGCAACCTGACCAACATCCTCATCGGCGACGCCTTCAAGCTGGGCTACTTCGACTTCACGGCCTACATGTTCCTGCCCACGATGGCCGCGATCATGGTCAATTTCGTGATCTTCTACTTCATATTCCGGGACTCGATGGGGACTTCATACCCTGTAGCGAGCGACGTGAACGCAGGGTCGCTCATCAAAAACAAGTCCATGGTCGCCGTCGGCCTGGCCGTGATGGCCTTCGTGCTCATCGGCTGCGGGTTCGCCAACTGGCTCCTGCTGCCACTATCCGTGGTTACCACAGCCGGTGCCGCCGCCATCTACATCGCCGAGCGCAAGCCCGTCATGCGCACGAAGCGAATATCCTGGCGCGTCGTGGTCTTCGTCATATCCCTTTTCATCGTGGTGAAAGGCCTCGAAGTCAGTGGAGCAAATGCCATTATCGGCAGCTTTATCCTGTCCATCGTCGGCCAGAACCCCATATATGCCACGTTCTTCATATCCATAGCCTCGGCCTTTATGTGCAATATCGTCAATAACATCCCCATGACCGCCATGATGGTGCCCATCACGGCGGCCATCGCGACGACGCCGAAGATGGCACTGGCTATGGCATATTCTTTAGTGATAGGCAGTAACCTCGGGGCGAACATAACCATAACTGGGGCGCTGGCCGGCATCCTCTGGATCGAGTGCGCCAAGGCCGAAAAGTGGACCACCGGCATTTCCGAATTTATCAAAATAGGGCTGACCGTGACGCCCATCGTGATCCTGTCCTCCGCGGCCGTGCTGGCGCTGGAGCTGGCGCTGCTCTAAATACCGAAAACCTATTATAGCAGCCTGCTTCTATCCACTGTAGCATGGCCGTCCTGGAATTAACCGCCTTCGGAATCATCGGCAGTATCCTGCTATCGTTCTCTTTCCTGCCCCAGTGCTACCATCTACTCAGCACGAAGAGCGCAGGTGACATTTCTATCTACTATGTCCTCATTCTTGTCGCGGGCTCTTTTTGCCTGGCTGTTTATGGATATGGTATACGAGACCCTATCGTTTTCATATTAAACATGTACGCAACGCTGGCCAATAGCGAGCTGATGCTGTTAAAGGTTTATTACGACAGGAAAAATAAATTTCATGTGGCAAATACCATATAAAACGTGCCCTGGAAGACCGTAAAAAGCCCTCCGGTAACAGAGGGCGGGTGTACTGCCTTTTTCAGTGAAGTATTAATAATATAAGTGATAGTCAATGCCGCACAAATATTGATATATTATTTATTAATATCGTATATTTTTACAATTTTTTGCTTATATACAGAAAACTATAAAGGTGATAACTCTCAATCTCTTTTTATGAGCCGGATACAGCCCTTCGCCCTGCCCTTTTTCGCATTGTCCGTCATGGCATCGACGGATCGCGGCTCCCCGAGCATTTATACGATCTACGGTCAGGTGCTCGATGAAAGGGGCAGCCGTGTGAATGGGGCCGACGTGCTCGTCGAATCTGCGCTGGACCGGCGGCAAACCATGTCCGGCGGAGACGGAAGCTTCATGACGGAAATTTGTGTCACAGGCCTGTGTGACGAGATCCTGGTCCAGGCGCTATTCGGCAAAATGCAGGGTACCGAACGGATAAGCGTAATCGGGGGCCATATCGCCGTCGATATCCGGATAAAGGAGTTAAAAATATAACCCGGGCCGTTGGAAGGCCAAATATCCTATGGTTCTTCTCCATAGCTCTAAACCCACATTCAAAAACTGGAGAAGACTAGATCATATATTTTTATAGATCTTAACGAAGAGCGACCGGTCTGATACGACATAGTCAGATCGCACATCATATGTATTAAACAGGCTTTCATGGGCAATCCGGAGCATCTTCGAATTGTTGATGCCCAGGTCATGGGTCATCTTGAGCGTGTAGTGGTCGCCGTCGTCCGAGTAGTCAAT
This sequence comes from Methanocella sp., assembly GCF_035506375.1. NCBI lineage: Archaea > Methanobacteriati > Methanobacteriota > Methanomicrobia > Methanocellales > Methanocellaceae > Methanocella > Methanocella sp. Next base: position 9,795 of record NZ_DATJPM010000069.1, on the reverse strand, counting down.
AGAATCCATCTGGTTGGAAACCTTGCCATTGATCACCAGGGCGTCCAGGACCTCGGTTAAAGTACAATCCTTTAACGGCTGCTGGTAGTAATATTCCAGAACGAACTCTAACGGCTTTTGCTGCTCGACATACTCGCGAAACCGGTCGGCATTCAGGGTCTCGAGCAGGACCTTGAAGCCTTCTTTCTGGACGGCGCAGGCCGACCGGACTTTTCCGATCAGGAGCCAGAGTTCCTCTTCACGGGACAGGGCAGGCATCGGATCCGCGCAATTTTCCATGTTATCCAGCGCCGCCTCGATGACCTTCTGCTGCGTTTCGTATTTCGCCATGTACTTCTGGAGAAGTGCCCGGTGTTTCATTGAAATCGTGGTGGATAAGCGGTATTTCTTCAGAATTATACACCACTTGTAATTATCGTATAATCGCTCATAAACATATCCATGCGCATGGTATACACACGGCATGTGGCAAATTTTTTTAATCTTCATTGCCGATTTTATATTAAAATGCCGGGAGGCGACTTGCCACCTCGAAATATCATGTGTCGCTCCCGGCATTAACGTCCGTTAACCAAAACTTTTATATCAGGAGACGGACTGCAATTAAAGCCGGAAGACCCGTAGTCTTCTTATATGAGAAGGACTATAGACGGGAGTCAGATAAAACTTATAATACTTCATCGGTATTTTAAAGACGCAGGAGAAAAGTGAATGGCAGATTTCAAGCTAGTAGTTTCAGACGCAAAGACGGGAAAAGCGTATAACATAGACATTACCGGGCCCAAGACCACAAAGTTCGTCGGCCACGCCATCGGCTCGGAGATCAGCGGCGATGCGGCGGGCCTGGCAGGCTACACGCTCGTCATCACTGGCGGTTCGGACAAGGATGGAGTCCCCATGAGGAATGACCTACCCGGCCAGGTGCGCCGGAAGGTCCTGGTATCGGGCGGCATAGGATACCACCCGAAGGAAGACGGCATGCGCAAGAGAAAGACCCTCCGGGGTAACGAGATCGCCACCGAGCTTGTGCAGGTGAACGCCACCATCAAGGAGTACGGCCCCAAGCCCATCGAGGAGATCGTCCCCAAGAGCGAAGGCGCGGGTAAGAAAAAGAAGGCGGAAAAGAAGACCGCGGCCGCCGCAAAGAAGAAGTAACTCTTTTAATGCTTAAGCAAGTCCGCCTGGGATTTTCTCCAGGCGGACTCGAATTCCTCTATCTCTTCAAAGTGCGATGGCAGCATTACGATGCCGTCGAGGTCTTTCAGGATCTTCAGCGTGATCCATTCAAGGTGGCGGTGCACGATGCGCTCCCGGGTAGCGACGTCCAGGCTATCGTCGATGTGCATGTCTATAATGCGTTTCCGTAGCTTACGGCGGACTATCCGCGAGACTTCGTTAATGCTTTCGGCGTTCTTGAACTCTTCCGAATCAATGACAGATCGGATCAGTTCTGAATCATCAACGTCGTCGACGTTCATTCATCCACCCCCACTTATTTTCATCAATTAGTTAAACTGGAAGTATCCGTATTTAATGCTTTATCCACTTTATAGCACTATTAGCGCTCCGACCTTATAATTATCACGTTCGTGACATTCCCGGCCATATATAAGTTCCACCACCCCAAACGCCGCTCATTTATTTAATTTCACCTGTCTAACTTGACCATGCGAGAGGAGGGTTTCGCATGGATAAGTTGAGGAAACAAATAATTATCATCACGGCCCTGAGTATCGTTGCATTACTGTCTGCTCCGGCCGCGGCAAGCTTGACTGGAATGACCTTCGGGTTCCCAGTTATCGTACAGTCCGGGAATACGGTCTCATTTAGCAACGACGTGCGCAGTGCGGTCGACCTGGAATCGATAAACATAGACTTCCCGATGTTCAATGGAATGATGGCCGGCTCCGGCATCTCTGCCGGCGGCATTGCCCTAAACAGCATGCCCGACATGAGCGGCCTTTTTGACTTTTCCGGGTTCAGGCTGCGTTGAGCTTTTATCCTTTTTTTCTATACCGGCTTTAGTGGTTGAGCTATAAAAACCAACACTAGCTGTATAATTTCTGAATAAATCGTTAAATATTCGCTTTTATTTATAATAATATTTTAATCGTCGCTTACTATAAGTTCTATTAACAAATGAGGAGGGTAGTTTATGAGTAAGGTGATTAAGGGACTTGTATTTATGCTGGCTATCGCAGTCCTTGCGATGCCCGCATGTGCGAATCTCGTGGCGACCACGTTTGGTTTCCCCGTCATCGTGCAGAACGGCTCGACCAGCGCGTTCAACCAGGATACGGCGTGTGCAACGGACTTTGAGAACATCAACATCAATTTCCCGCTGTACTATGACGGACTGCAGCTGGGCGCCACAACTCTGGGCGTCGATACGCCCTGTGGAGACGCGGACCTGACGGCGAATGTGCTTCCATTCGGCCCCGTGAACCTTGCGTTCCCGGACATTAGCCAGACGGTGTTCCAGACCCAGAAGGTCACGCACACTGACTTCGCCCAGACCAACGAGTACGCTGAGTTCGCTTACCCGTTCGTCGGCGTCGGCGCTGTGTCTCTGCCTGGCTTCGGCTTCGGCTGGTAAATACTAAAAGGTTAAGGGTAGGAGTCAGTCTCCTCCCTTTCAAATTTTTTTGCGATCTTTCATCGGCCATTAAGTTCTCTATTCTCGAACGATCGATTCTCTATTTTATCGCCACCCCCAGAAGACGCATATGCTATAAGTAAAGGACGTCCCTGGCATCCGTGATTAAGTGATTAAAATTATATAATATTCGTTTATTAATATAATAACGTATTAGAAGCCGGTTACTATATCTTCTTTTAATAATTGAGGAGGGTAGTTTATGAGTAAGATACTAAGAAATATACTTTTAGTTATGCTGGCCCTGACTCTTGTAGTCTTGCCCGCATATGCGAACCTCGTGCCGACCACGTATGGTTTCCCCGTCATCGTGCAGAACGGCTCGACCAGCGCGTTCAACCAGGATACGGCGTGTGCAACGGACTTTGAGAACATCAACATCAATTTCCCGGCCTACTTTGACGGCCTGCACCTGGGCGCCAGCACTCTCGGGGTCGATACGCCCTGTGGAGACGCGGACCTGACGGCGAACGTACTGCCGTTCGGCCCCGTGAACCTTGCGTTCCCGGACATCTGCCAGACGGTCTGTCAGACCCAGGACGTCACGCACACTGACTTCGCCCAGACCAACGAGTACGCTGAGTTCGCTTACCCGTTCGTCGGTGTCGGCGGTGTCTCTCTGCCCGGCTTCGGCTTCGGCTGGTAAACGATGGAGGCAGGAGGCTGATCCCCCTGCCATACTTTATTTTAAAGCTTAAACATATTTTCTTATTTTCGTCCTTTATCCGTGATTTAACCGGCAAATGCTTTAATCGCCGCTTGCCGTACTGTTGACCGAGGAGGAGGGTAATTATGATCAGACAGAGTTGGCTCTACATTCTTATAGCATTATTATTGATCCTGGCATCGGCGGCTAGTGCGAGCCTACTGCCCATGTCGTTCGGGTTCCCGGCGATGATCCAGAGCACGAACAGCACGGCGTTCCGGCAGTCGGTCGGCACCGCCTGGGACCTGGAAAGCCTGGACTTTTCCCCGTTCGGCACGAGCACTTTTGGCTACCCGGTCGTGAGCCAGAGCGGCGTCCAGGGGCAGGCCATTGAGGCAACCGATTTCGACCAGACCACCGCGTTCACGGCATACTCGTACCCGGCGATCACGACGGGGCTCACCGGCTTCGGCGACTTCAAAGGATTCAGCTGGCTTTAACCTTTTTAATATTTTCACAGGACCGGCTTACCAGCGATAATGCCGCTTTTATTTGGTCCTGAATAACGATAGTTTGCTTTTCTTAGAGCCAATTATTTAGACGATGCAGGCTAAGTTTAACGTGGTAATAAGGAGGGTGGATATTTTGAAGAAGGCTTTAATTGCCACATTAATAGTCGTGGTCGCCATTTTTTCCGTCCACGCGGGCGCACAGCTCACGTCCACGGCCTATGGCTTTCCCATGATCGTACAGAGCAGCAACACCGTGGCGTTCCAGCAGGACACGGCGAACGCGCTGGACTATCAGGATGTCGATATCAGCTTCCCCGTCGCATGCGATGGCCTGCCGTTTGGGGCAGTAAGCCTGGCGTTCCCCAACATACACCAGACATCGTTGCAGACACAATCAGTTACTCACACGAGCTATGCCCAGACCAATGATTTCGCCGAGTTCGCGTACCCGTTCGTCGGTGTCGGGGCGGTCGGACTACCAGGCTTCGGCTTCGGTTGCTAGGTGGCGGCCCAGGCCGTCACCCCTTTTTTACTTACCGCGACCGCATTGCTTTTAATAGGTCACACTTCCTGGTTAGTTGTTTTTATCTACACTAATATATTAAATGACGCTCATTCTAGACTTCCCATGGTAGTCAAAGGGGATGGTTAGATCTATGAAAAGAGCAATAACAGGAGCATTGCTCGTGCTCGCCCTGGCCTCGATGGCCGCGGCAGCCTCCGGACAAATGTTCCCCATGGGGTTCGGCTTTCCAAATATCGTGCATGCATCGACGGCGACGGCATGGGAACAGGACACGGCGAACGTGTTCGACTTCCAGGACACGAGCATCGTGCCCGCAGGATGGTTTCCGGCCATACACCAGACGTCGATCCATACGGAGTCGATGACCCATACCGAGTACTCGCAGACGACTGAGTACACGGCCATAGGGTATCCATGCATGGCCTGCGGATATTGAAGGAGCCGAAACCAACGGGTAATTGGGGAGGCATAATAGTAACATTATCGTCTCCCCCGGTTTTTATTAAGGTGCGACCACTTAAGAATTTGAGCTATATTTCTGCCCTTAACCGTTAACACTGTATTTATTTGTATAATATGGACAAATTATCGTTATTATTGACACTAATATATTAATGGATGCTTTCGGATAGTTATACTTAGCAATGAGGAGGGTAGTCATTATGGTAAATAAACTGGCAGTGATACTTATTATCGCCTCGGCAGTCACCCTGCTTGCGCTGCCCGCATTTGCATCACTGGTCCCCATGTCCTGGGGTTTCCCCACGATGGTCCAGAATAACTCTTTGACCAATTTCGAAAGCAACTTCGCGTGGGCCGACGAGAACGATTTCACGGACATTTCGTTCCCGAGCACCAGCACGGGCATTAGCAGCTTTAGTACGTTCCCCACCATTACCCAGTCGATGAGCAAGACCCAGCTGGTCTCCTCGATCAAGTTCCAGAACCAGCAGCAGAGCATGTACTTCGCGTATCCGTGGGTCAGCGTCGGATTCTCGCCGGTGCCCTCGATGGGCTTCCTCTAAAATGAGGGCCCAAATTTTTTACTGTATTTTTAATCGTTTAGGAGCCAATATTTCGTTATTATAAATGCTAATATATTAATTATGGGCCGGAATACCACTTATTAAGAGGAGGGTAGTTCATATGAAGAAAAAATTAACTATACTTACATTAGTCTTACTGGCGGCAGTAGCCATATCCGGCGTCGCGAGCGCCGGCCTGGTCCCCATGTCCTGGGGTTTCCCCGTTCTCATCCAGAAAGCGTCCCTCACCGGCCTGCAGACGTCGGCGGCGACGGCCCATGATATCGAGACCGCCAACATCGACTTCTCGGGATTTGGAGGTAGCATATTCGGCAGCGCATTCCCCACCATCGGGCAGACTGCCGACCAGGGCCAGACGCTGACCACCCTGGACTTCGCGAACCAGTGCCAGAGCTCCTATTTCGCGTACCCATTCATCAGTATCGGCGGCTCTCCGATCCCCAGCCTTGGCTTATTGTAAGCCTTGCCGCCTTTCTATTTTTAATTCTCGGGAATCTGGCTAAGTGATAAAAGCAATATAGAGTTCTGCTATCAGAAGCCAATGGCGATAATTACAGAATGGCATCGTCATATATCTCAATATAATGCATGGCCCTCATGATGGAAAATAATGGAGATCTTATTACCAGTTAAGCCTTCCGCTATTAACAGGTAAAAGTCTTAAAACAATCGCCGTTAATACATTTGTAACCCTATCCAGTTGTGGATTTTATGGTAAGAACCCGAAAAAAGGCTTTCGAAAACGGTAGAGTTTCGTTTTTATAAACGCTAATATATTTATTATCGTTTCCTCTAGTTAGATGTGTCAAGTAGGGGGGATTGTATGAGTATAAGAAAATTAGCCGTACTATCGATGCTGGTCGTTATGCTCATTGCGTCCAACATACCGGCATCAGCTGCAGTTGTAGGCGGGGCTGGAATTACCACTGCCGCAGCGTCGACCTTTTCGGCAACTTCGATGGGTTTCGGCGCTTTTGGCGGATTCGGCTATCCTTTCAACTGGGGCTATGCACCATATGGAGTGGGATGTTGGCCGTTCAACTGGGCGTTAGGCGGAGGCTGGGGACCGTTCCCGCTCCTGGCATGGAATAAGTTCAGCCCGGGATTCTTCGGATGCTGTGGCGGTAAATTCCCGTTCAGCCCGTGCTTCATGGGCTGCTACCAGGCGTTGCCGATTATTCTCGGCTCGTCTCGGGGCTGCTCGCCTGTGCTGGGCTGGGATGCGTCTCCGTGGGCTTTCGGCCTGCAGAGCTGTGTGAGGAGTCTGCCGCTGTACTTTAACGCGCATGGCTTCGGGTTCCCGTTCACGCTCGGTAACTACAGGATAGGGTTTACCCCGTACTGTGGTCTGCCGTGCCCCGCGCCCGCATGCCTGCCCGCAGCGCTGCCCGCGGCAAACGCGGCCATCGGAAAATAAATGAGCAAGGCATACGCTAGCAAATAAAAGCAACTTAAAGGGGAACGAAAATTCCCCTATTTTTCTCTTTTTATCCGCAGAAGGTCAAAAGGCCTGATTTTTGACCGTTTCGAATATCAGAAGCTAATTAGTACCCAGAGAATGGAATGGGAATCCTGAAACGCCATTTAGCGATTATAAACTGTAAAGGGATTGATTTTTTGCATTTTACCTGTACTAATGGTTTTATTGTCATTCTCTATTCACTGATATGTAGGGGGAATGAAAATGGACTTTAAGAAACTACCCATATTCGTTCTTCTCGTACTGGCAGTCCTGCTACTCGCGCTGCCCGCCGCCGCCTGGTGGGGCGGCTGGGGCGGCTGGGGCGGCTGGGGCGGCTGGGGCTTAAGAGGCTTTGGCTGGGGCGCTCCGTTCTGGGGCGGCTGGGGCGGATGTGGCCTCGGCGGCTGGGGCGGCTGGGGCGGATGTGGCCTCGGTACCTGCGGCTGGTAAGCCGGAATAGCGTGAAAGCCATACGAGAACGATCGTATAATTGTTAGTAGGCGCGAACAAACGCCTACTACCCTATTTATTTTTAAATACCGGGCAAGGGCATAATTTCTATTCTTTTACGCTTGCAGAGCCAAATTATTCGCTTATTGTTTTACTAATATATATAAAATCGATAATGAAATCTGTACATATATTTAGAGGAGGGTAGATAATGGACAGGAGGAGGGCACTGGCGCTTATCGTGGCCATGATCATAGCCGCATTTATCGCGGCACCGGCTTACGCCAGTTTCTTAGGGACAGGCGTCACTTTTGATAAGGATTTCAGTAATAGTGTCAACGTGAACGTGGGCAAAATAGCGGGCCTCGGGGATACCGCCTTCGGCGGCGCGGACATGAACGTCGGCGTGAGCTGGGATATCCCGGTGGACCTGACCGTGGTCGCCGGATATCCATATGGCTACGGCGGCGTAGGCGTCGTGACGACGGGCACCACGGGCTACGCGCTGGGCCTGACCATGGATGAGGCCCATGGGGCAGGATTCAACGGCGCCGACTTCGGCATACCGCTCTCGGAGCAGGGCATCACGAAGACGCACTTCAGCAAGCTCTGGGCCGCCCAGAACCAGATCGATAATACTCAGGCGTTCTTGCCTTACTCGTGTTTCTCCGGATTCCCGGCAATTTAAATTTCCATCCTTTTATTTTTTATTGCCTGTCGAGCACTTTTTTTTCATTCTTTAATATCGTTATTATTTTTTCTTTGAGCGTTAAGGTAATTAGCGTATTTTTTTGACTATTAAGCAAATATACGGCTATATTTTGCTTAATTATAAGGCATTGCCTATTATTCACTTTATTTTTAACAATTAGCCTTAATTTATACTCATAATGCGATAAAGAGCTTCAAATCGGTTACATTTCGTATTTTTATATAATAATATATTTATCTTGTCTTACTAGACATAAGTGTGCAGTTCGGAGGTGTAGTTATGAAAATGGCAAGAACCCTAAGTGTAGCCATTCTCTGTGTAGTGGCTACGTTGTTAGTCGCGGCACCCGCATTCGCACAGTTCTGCGGGCCAGTCGGCGGCTGCGGCTCATGCGGAGCGCCTGTGGCTTATGGAGCCCCGCAGGATTGCGTCGCACAGATCTATTGCAACATACCGGTCACTACCCAGGTACCCGTGACGGTGCCCGCCACTTCGGCGGTAACGGTCCCGGTGACGGTACCTGTCGGCGACGTATGCCCGGTTACCGTTCCGAGGGCAGTCGTCGTGCCCCAGACGATCCCGGTACCCTACGTCAGGCCGGCAGTCGTCCCGACGTCGATCCCGGTCACGGTGCCCGTGTGCTCTAGCGTGCCCGTCACTTCCATGATCCCGCAGGTCACCACGGTGCCTATGGGATGTGGAGCGGCAGTGCCAGCGGCCAACGCGCCTGTCTGCGCGAATGCGCCCATCGGCGGCCTGAGCAAGGGCCTCGACAAGGGAATGGGCCTTACCAAGGGCATCGGAATGGGTGGCCTCGGTGGCTATGGCATGGGCTATGGCGGCATGGGCGGCTATGGCATGGGCTATGGCGGCCTCAACAACTTCGGAGCCATGCCCTATGGCGGCCTCGGCTCGATGATCAAGTAAGCCGGCAGAGTATATACAAAACTAAAGGTTGGGAAAACTGGCATGTAAGCATAAGCGGACTGGAGAGGAGGGCCTTTCCAGTTCGTTAATATCACAAAAATAACCTTTTTAATCGTTTATTTGGCCGGTTATGTATTTATTAAGCCTGGACTACCTACTCATAGAGTTGGGTGGGTGTTGTATGGTGAGGTACAACCTGTTCCCTATTATAACTGCTACGGCCGCAATACTGTTATTCCTAAGCTGTCAGCATGCTTTGGCCGACTCAGGCATAGGGGGCATAGACATTTATGGGTTTCCCATGGATATCGTCCCCGTCAGCGCGGGGGCTGCAGCCGAGCCTGGGCAGGGATATACGTATAACAATATCGGCTATTCGCTGCCCGAGTTCGCCTCAGTCTACGGGTTCACGGCCTTCGAGAACTCGCCGATCCTCACGGGCACGACAGGCTATGTCGGGCCTGACCTTGGCGGCATCGACCTGGGCGTGACCTTCGGGCTGACGCAGGCAGACCAGGATATGTCTACTACCGCCTTTTCTAAGGACCTGATGTACGAGGCGGACCTGGATAACACGTTCATCGCCTTCCCCGGCATCGGCGTCGGCTCTCTGGGCGTCATGTTCCCCACCATCAGCAACCAGAAGTCAACGGTCAAGTACGCCGAGAGCATCAAGTTCCAGTTCACCACGGAGAGTAGCAAGTTCCAGGTGGCCGGCTTCGGGTACCCGCTGGGCCTCGGGCTCGGGTACACCGCGGCAACGGTGGCAAGCAGCCCGGGCGCGAGCTTAGTCAACTCGTCATACTACTTCGCATAAATAGGGGGCTCACCACGGCGGCACGGAGGCACCACGGAGGG